>DATFMH010000086.1:0-2894 GCA_035267045.1 Balneolales bacterium | reverse complement strand
GTTAATGCGAAATGTTTTTTTGCCATTATTCGCGGTTACAAAAAGCTGCTTCCCTACAAACCGCCAGCCCGGTTTCACCGAGTAGACTTCCTGTATTGTGTAATCTGAGGAGCTGAAGGTATAGACCAGTTCATGTCCTTTGTGTCGAATACCTTTCAGCGTCAGGCTTTCTTTATCTAATGGCCGGCCATCTATTGTGATCGAGAATGAATCTCCTGAAAATGCATAGGATTTATTTAAAATCTTATCATTAATAATCTGTAATCCCGCCCTGTCAAAGGTGGCCCGAATCTTCTGATTTTGAAGTAAATATGAAGAATTGGAAACCGTCCCTTTGATTCTGGAAGCTGAGGCAGGCTGAACAAAACCGGTAATAAACAAACCTGCTATGATTAACAATGCTCGCATGTATCGCATCAAATACCTCAGTTATAATTAGTTATGTTAGTTGTATTAATTTCTATTTATAAAATGATGAATGAAGCTTTTGAAATATTTTAATCTGTTGAAGCCTTATCCCAGTAGATTGTGTAATGTTGGTGCGTTATTTCATAAAAAGGAGCTAATTTAACATCTTTAGGTTTTCCCACGCCTACTGTTTTGAAATGTAATGGCTTGCCAGGCACCGGCTTTAACCATTCATTTACAGGTTTATCATTCACGGCTAATTTGGGAACTGAAACAGCAGGTAAATTGAAAAAAGCACCGGGCTGTTTGGCATAGGGATTAGCAATATATCCCCCTAATTCACCGGCAAGGACAATTGGGCCATCCATTATAGCAAACTTATTAGAATCATTGGCCATTGTAGATATATGCAATTTCATGGGTAATGTGATTCTTATTTTATCTCCATTATGCCATGTCCTATTCACAGCAATATAGCTACTGGGTTTGCTGATATTTTTTACTGTTCTCCCATTTACCTGTATAGCATATCCGTCTTTTGCCCAATATGGTCTGCGAATATACATAGTCATTTTTTTGGGGGTAGACATTTTTAATGTCAGTGTACTACGCTGCGACTCCGGAAACTTTGTTTTTTGTAATACAGTGATACCTTTCTTTTTCCAGTTTAAACTGGATGGTATAAACAGGTTCACGAAAAGACTGTTATCCGTGTGCATGTAAATCACCTTACCATATTTGGCATGATTCTCCATTCCTGTACAAACACAGCACCAAAAAGAATCAAACGGTTGACTGAATGTTTTAAAGAAACCCGGTTTCATTGATATGAAATAGGTCATCATGCCAGTTTTGGGATCCTGTGAAGCCAGGATGTCATTATAAAGGGCCCTCTCATAATAATCAGCATAGGAAGCAACGGGTTTCCATTGCATGAGATGACGAGTCAGCTTAAGCATATTAAACACATTACAGGTTTCACCCGATGATTTTGCCAATCGGTTTGGAAGTTGTCCAAGCTTACCAAAATATTCATGGACACCCATTTCACCGTTCACATATATACGTCGTCCTGTGACATCCCTCCAGAAATAATCAGCAACTTTTTCCATATTCGAACTGCCATCCACTTCATATTCTTTTGCAGCACCGATGATTTTGGGGATTTGTGTATTCGCATGGAAACCAGCCAAAGAATCTTTTCCCTCAACCAATGGATGAAAGATCCTTTTATCGTTAAAGCGTTCTGCCAGTTTAAGATACTTTTTCTTACCGGTGATCTCATAAATATCAGCCATTGCTTCATTCATCCCGCCGTACTCGGTCAGAAGCATTTTATCAAATTGTGCATCCGTAAGATTTTTTGTCAGGTTAACAGCCCAGTTTCCCAGTTGAATCAGTATGTTCTTTGCCTGATCATTATTGGCATACCAATAGGCGTCACGCAAACCCATAAATGTCTTGTGCAAATTATACCAGGGAACACCTACTCCATTAAGTACATGATGTGTATGTATTAATTTACCTCCAATATTATGGGCTTTGCCTGTATTATCAATCTTACCATTTTTGATTTCATTCCAAACTTTTTCACCACCAGGTATAGGTCCAACATATCCATCCCCGTGTGCCTTCTGACATATACCGAGCTCCTTTACTATGTAATTTACCCTTTTGAGTAATTTTGAATTGCCGGTAGCAGCATACATCATCGACAATGCTGAAAGATAACTACCTAATGTGTGGCCTGTTGTTGAATAAGTCTCCCAGCCTCCATAATCTTTTGCTTTTGGTTTGAGTCCGGCCGATTTAAAAAATGGAGCAAGAAGCTTATCCGGTTTCAACTCCAACATATACTTTTCGTCATTTTTCATCGCTCGTTTAAAGGGACCGCTCAATATTCGGACATCACTTAATGGAAACGTCTGTATTTTAACAGTTCCGGGTGATGGTTCCTTTAATCTATAATGGGGATGGATGAAAGCATTTACATTACCAGAAATATTGGAATGAAAAAACAATCCAAATACGATCGTAAGTAATAGAATATTCATGTTGAGTGTATAACGAATTTTCGGCTTTCGATCTTTCATGGTATTAACCGTTGTTTATTGTGGATTTTGTAATTAAAAAACATAATTAGCGTTTATTTTCTAGCTTCATCACTTGTTCCATGAACAATCATTTAATTTTGTTAGTATATCCTGTTACCACGTTATTAAAAAACAGCCCCTGGAACTGTCCTGCTTGTAACTTCGGCAGATGCAGTTGTACATGATACGTTTTGCCCGGCTTCAGCCCGGTGCAATCCACATAAAACCCGACAAAATCACGGGCATGCGGACGTACCGAGGAGTAGGCTTTTGTCAATTTGACCGGTTCCCCATTAAGGGTCATCTTCACCTGCATCGTATCAGAGGGCTCGGCAATCTGTACAAACAACGGCAGGCGGTTGGTCACTAGCCACGGTGTGTCATGATCAGCCT
>DATFMH010000085.1:0-2254 GCA_035267045.1 Balneolales bacterium | reverse complement strand
AATTCAGGCACTTTGAATCCTTATTTAACATTAACGAATGAAAATCTTTAACTAATTTTTAAACACTTATCTAATTTGTCGAATTATTGTACCTCAATCTTAATTGCTTTTCTTTTCATTTTAGATTTTGGGACTGACAAGTGAAGAATACCCTCTTTAAAATTTGCTTTTACCGTAGCATTACTATCTATACCACTCAAAGTGAAGTTTCTACGAAATTTCCCTGTATTTCGCTCTTTTCTAATTATTCTCCCCGATTCAATTATTTTTCCCTCACGATTCCCTTCGACCATAAGCTGATTTCCTGTCACCTGTATATTAATATCATTTTTACTCAACCCGGGTAAATCAATTGTTATCTCAAATGAATCGTTGGCATCAATTACATCGGCTTTAGGAATATAAAATCCCGTTTCACCCACGTTCAGATCCGGATAACTTTTAAATGAAGTCAAATCATCATATATACGATTTACTTTTTTTTGAATTTTACTGAATGGATCGGTTGACGGAAAGCGTGTCGATTCTCTCATAATACCGCGTCTCTTTTTAATGTAATATTATCTATATTGCTCATTATTTTTGCCTTTATCATTAGTTATATACAAAATTAATACTATAGTATATGTCAGTGCTCATTTTCTGTATTTTGTAGACGATATTAATAATGTTTCGCAGGGAGATACCTTACAAAGTATATCTGATCTCTAATATGATTTTGATCAATAAAACAGGTTATATAGTTAAAATTAAGTTTTATGAAATGGATTAAGGACGTAATACTCGATCTTATTGTAACTGTAGCTATAATTATAGCAGTATTACTAAAATTGAAGTGGTTATTTTACATAATCATTGCCTACACGGTATTAATGTTACTGGCAAAAGCAATGGTTCTTTTAGGAGACAGCTTTCTTCAGCTAATGAAAAAAACCTCTACAGACGCTCCGTTATGGTTTAGTAATCTCTTATATGCTATTAACGTGGTAATACTTATCACTGGTGGATTGTATTATACCGGTGCTGCCTGGGCACTCATTTGGATTCTTTCCTTTATAACTCATCTGAAAACACACAAAAAAGAAAAGTCAAAAACGAAATAACTACTTATTATTCCTAAAAAAGGTGAATTTATTTTATTTATTCATGGATAAGATTTTATGTATCTTATGAAGCTAATAGTTAAATCAGGAATATAAATAAGTAGTCTTTTGAGTGATCAGAAAATAATTTTCTCAATGGTTGGGGTGAGTAAAATTTACAAACCCAACCGACAGGTTCTAAAAAATATAAACCTCTCTTTCTTTTATGGTGCTAAAATTGGTGTTCTCGGCCTGAATGGTGCGGGTAAAAGCACACTTCTAAAAATAATTGCCGGTTTGGATGATGATTATCTTGGCAATATTTCCGCACAAAAAGGCATTACTTTTGGGTACCTTCCCCAGGAACCTTATCTGGATCCCAATAAAACAGTTAAAGAAATAGTTGAGGAAGGCATTCAGGATACTGTTAATCTTGTTAAAGAGTATGAATCCGTAAGTGCACAATTTGCAGAACCGGATGCCGATTTTGATGTATTAATAGCTAAACAGGCAAAACTTCAGGAAAAAATTGAGCATTTGAATGCCTGGGATATCGATAGTAAACTTGAAATGGCCATGGACGCTCTTCGCTGTCCTACCGGTGATACCCCTGTTACTGTATTATCTGGTGGAGAACGTCGTCGCGTAGCGTTAAGTCGTTTGTTATTGAAAAAACCTGATGTTTTGCTTCTTGATGAGCCTACAAACCACCTTGATGCTGAATCTGTTGCATGGCTTGAACATCATTTGTCTGGATACGAAGGCACCGTAATAGCCGTAACACATGATCGCTATTTTCTTGATAATGTAGCCGGATGGATACTCGAATTGGATAGAGGGGAAGGTATCCCCTTTGAAGGTAATTATTCATCATGGCTGGAACAAAAGTCGAAGCGTTTGGAACTTGAAGAGCGTCAGGAATCAAGGCGGCAGAAAACTCTTAAACAAGAGCTGGAGTGGATTCACAGTAATCCCAAAGGGAGACGTACTAAAAGCAAGGCACGAATAACGGCATATGAGAACCTGTTGTCGGAACAACAGGAAAAACGCCGTGAAGACATGGAGATTTATATACCACCGGGCCCCCGTCTTGGTACCAATGTATTGAACGCCAATCATGTGAATAAAGGCTTTGAAGATCGCCTTCTTATTGAGAATATGAATTTTGATTT
>DATFMH010000084.1:0-38418 GCA_035267045.1 Balneolales bacterium | reverse complement strand
TGCGGACCCACAAGCCTGCATGCGGTGTATTCGTATTATGGTGATGATATTCCCTTACAGGATGTCATCGACCAGGTTCATTGTTTTGAAAATGGTGGCACATTAGCCGTTTTTCTGGCTATTCATGCCCTAAAAAGAGGTTACCGGGCAGACATTGGCACTTATAATCTCCATCTTTTTGATCCGACCTGGTTCAATAATCACGAAACGGATCTGTCTGAAAAATTAAGAAGCCAGCTGGCGTTCAAACAGGACGAACGAACACAAATGGCCACTGAAGCTTATTTGGAGTTTATGAAACTGGGTGGGCGCATTTTCCATAAGGAGCTGACGCCTAATTTATTAAAAAAATATCTGCGGAAATCCATGCCTATACTTACCGGATTGAGTGCCACCTATTTGTATCAGACAGCCCGTGAATATTGTAATCTGCAATGCCGGTACGATGATATTAAAGGAGACCCGGTAGGTCATTTTGTGGTGCTTTCAGGGTATTCATCCGGACTCAAATATGTGACCGTTACCGATCCTTTTTTTGAAAATCCAATTTCAGGCAAGCATGTTTATGATGTGGATATTCAGCGACTTATTAATGCAATTTTACTTGGAATTGTCACCTATGATGCTAACATTTTAATTATACAACCACCATCAAGATAATATATGTCGCTACTTATTGTTACACAGAACCCGGCGGATTGGAAAGTTGCGGTTCCCGATATTGAAGTGGTATCTTCAAAAGCATACCTGACTGATCCCAGGTTTATGGATTTGCGAAATGTGAAGGTCTACAACCTCTGTAAATCATATCGCTATCAAACGGCCGGTTACTATGTTTCTTTATTGGCTGAAGCACGTGGACACCAAGCGGTTCCGGATGTCACTACCATACAGGATTTGAAATACCAGACCATTATCCGTGTCCTTTCGGATGATCTCGACGGGTTGATCCAGAAGAGTCTTAAGGATCTACAAACCAACGAGTTTACACTAAGTGTTTATTTCGGGAAGAATGTGGCCCGGAAATACGATAAACTAAGCAAACAGTTGTTCAACCTGTTCACCGTACCTTTGTTAAGGGCCAGCTTCTCACGGGACAAGAAAAATCATAATTGGATCCTCCAAAATGTCTCTGCAATCTCACTGAATGAGGTCCCGGATACCCACCTCCCCTATTTATTCGATTACACCCGGGAATATTTTATTAAACCGTATATCTCAAAATCGAGAATCAGGAAAACCATTTATGACCTGGCGATACTAACCAATCCATCCGAGAAGAATCCCCCATCTGATGAAAAAGCCTTAAACAAATTTATCAAAGCGGCCCATGCCCTGGATTTTTATGTCGATTTGATCAATAAAGATGATTATAACAGGATCACCGAGTTCGATGCCCTGTTCATCCGGGAAACAACAGCCGTGAATCACCACACGTATCGTTTTGCACGAAAAGCATTTGCCGAAGGATTGATCGTCATCGATGATCCGCTTTCCATTGTCCGTTGCACCAATAAAGTGTACCAGGCGGAGCTGATGATCAAAACGGGTATTTCCATACCCAAAACACTGATCGTCAACAAGGATAATATGTCAGGTATTATTCCAGCGCTTGGCCTTCCCTGCATTTTGAAGCAGCCAGACAGTTCCTTTTCCGAAGGGGTGGTCAAAGTAAAGACCGAAACAGAACTCGAGGATTGGTTAAAGAAACTACTGGATAGTTCTGATCTGATCATTGCACAGGAATATTTACCGACAGACTTCGACTGGCGCATTGGAATATTGGATGGAGAGCCTTTATACGCCTGCAAATATTACATGGCACCGGGACACTGGCAGATCATGAACTGGCAGAAGAAGAGAGGGGGCCGGTATGGTAAGGTAGAAACATTTCATTTGACCGATATCCCTAAGCAGGTTGTTGTCACGGCTATAAAAGCGGCCAGGTTAATTGGCGACGGACTCTATGGCGTCGACATAAAACTGGTGGATGAAAAACCATATGTCATCGAAATAAACGATAATCCAAGTATTGATTCAGGATTGGAAGATAGCATCCTCAAAGACGAATTATATCACCAAATCATGAGTGTATTTTTTAACCGGATCCGGGAAAGCAAAAAATTAAAATGGATATAACCTATCCCCTGCACCTGTTCGAAGCATTCGGCATCGAACTGGAGTACATGATCGTCAATCAGGAGACGCTCATGGTTGCTCCAATAGCTGATCAGTTATTAAAGGATCATTCGGATACTTTTATCAATGAAGTGGAACGCGGTGCCCTCGCATGGTCGAACGAATTGGTATTGCATGTCATTGAACTGAAGACCAATGGTCCGGCCAAAGAATTACAAACTCTGCCGGGATTGTTTCAAAAAAGTATCCGGGAAATCAATGAGAGACTACGTCCGGCAGGCGCCTGTCTGCTTCCAACGGCAGCGCATCCATTTATGGATCCGTTTAAAGATACCTGTTTATGGCCCCACGAACAGACCGCCATCTACCGCGCTTATAACCGCATATTTGATTGTTCGGGTCACGGCTGGTCGAATTTACAAAGCACCCATATCAATTTACCCTTTGCAAGTAATGATGAATTTGTTCGGTTACACACCGCTATCCGCCTTCTCCTGCCCATTATCCCGGCCCTCACCGCCTCATCACCGATCATCGAGGGCAAGATAACCGGGTTTTTGGATACACGTTTGGAATTTTACCGTAACAACCAGGTCAAAGTGCCTTCCATAACCGGTAAAGTAGTCCCCGAACCTATCGCTTCCATTCAAGACTATCAGGATAAAATTCTGTCACCCATTTACCGGGATATCGCCCCTTATGATGCAGAAGGCATACTGCAGGAAGAATGGCTCAACTCAAGAGGCGCGATTGCACGATTTGAACGGGGAGCGATTGAAATACGCGTATTGGATATACAAGAGTGTCCGCTGGCAGACCTGGCTATCGTTCATATTATTACTTCCGCATTAAAGGCATTGGTCAATGAACACTGGACCTCTTTCGAAGATCAAATGGCATGGTCGGAGGAGTATCTGTCGACCATCCTGCTCGAGACCATAAAAAACGGAAGTGCCTCAATCCTTAACGACACCGGTTACCTGATGCAATTTGGCATTACCGATCGCAATTACATAACCGCCAATGAATTATGGCGTTTTATTGTAGATGATCTGCTCCCATACAAAAGCGGTGAAAATGAACTGTTCCGGGCGCCTCTTTCGGTGATACTCGACCACGGAACCCTGGCAGAACGTATTTTAAAAGCATTAAACACTCAGCCTGATTATGACACAATTAAAGCCATCTATCAAAAATTAGCCCAACATTTGGAAGATGGAACCTTGTTTATCGAGTGAGAGGCGACTTGTCTGTAAAAGATTCGACCACAGGCGGCTAACGACAGATCACGGATTACCAGATTTAAGTGATTGCAAGAATGATCCTGTCAGCTTGCCACAGATTTTCGATGGGCTCCACCCGATGAGGATGATGTCCCTTTATCACGTTTAAAGTTTTAAAAGGTGGACGCCACTTTTGGAAGTGGAGCCCACCTTGCCTTCCCTTATATCGTCAGTATGTAACTGGTGGCTAATTTTGAAATCATGTGGCCTATTTATAAACAACTACACCACCTTTCTGGATACCCGATCGGAGCCGGGCATGACATACTAAGTTGCTGATGGTGGATTAAAACCCTGATTAGCTTATAAGTTGTGAATTAAACACCCAACATTGTAATTCCTCACAAACCAGATAATTATAGCTATGGATACATGGCGTAAATTTTGATTTAATTACTAAAATCAATTTACCAATTTCCATTTATTCATACTCCGGTTTCCGTCTTCCGTCATTGTCATTCCTCGCTTTACGGTGAATCCAGAAGGGTAATGCCATGGGTACATGCCGAAGAAATACGATTGTAAATATGAGCTCATTTTTCAGAATACTTTTTCCTATGCTCTCTTTACTAGAAGCAGAGCTTCTGGGTGGAGCATCCCCAACGAGACGTTGAGAACGAGGAGATGAAAAAAACCTCCAAGGTATTAAAAACGTTGGAGGTTTAAACTGTTAACTGCTTTACTGCTAACTGTTCACTGAAATTACTTGTCAGTCAGCGAGGTAATTCCCGGCAATGCCTTTCCTTCCAGGTACTCGAGGCTGGCACCTCCACCGGTGGAGACATGCGATACTTTATCGGCCAGACCGGCTTTAGCAATAGCGGATGCCGAATCACCGCCACCAATGATGGTCGTGGCACCTTGTTCGGTGGCTTCGGCCATGGCTTCGGCTACCGCAAAGGTTCCTTTGGCAAAATTATCCATTTCAAAAACACCCATCGGGCCATTCCATATCACGGTTTTGGCCTGTTTGATAACATCAGAAAATTTCTTCTGTGTTTTTGTACCAATATCGAGGGCCATCCAGCCGTCTTCGATGCCGTCTGCTCCAACTTCCTTGAATTCGGTATCGTTCTTAAATTCTTTACCGACGATCGAATCGACCGGCAGCAGTAAATCAATTCCTTTTTCTTTGGCTTTTTGAATGAGCTCTTTGGCCAAATTTACTTTATCCTCTTCCAGTAATGAATTTCCAATAGGCAGGCCTTTGGCTTTGTAAAACGTATAGGTCATGCCCCCACCGATGATGATGGTATCCACTTTATTCAGCAGGTTTTCAATAACACCGATTTTATCCGATACTTTGGCTCCGCCCAGCACAGCCACAAACGGGTGCTTCGGATTGTTAACCGATCCTTCCAAATACTTGATCTCTTTCTCCAAAAGATATCCGGCTGCGGCAGGCTGCAAAAAACGTGTGATACCGGCTACCGAGGCATGATCGCGGTGACTGCTTCCGAAGGCGTCGTTGATAAATACATCCCCTAATGATGCCAATGCCTTGCAAAAACCGTCTTCACTCTTCTTTTCTTCTGCGTGGAAACGCACATTTTCCAAAAGCACGATTTCTCCCGGTTTGGCGGCATCAATAGCGTTCTTTGCATCCGGACCAATACAATCCGTTCCGAAATGCACTTTTGTATCCACTTTGTTTTGCAGGTAATCGGCCACTGGCTTCAGGCTGAATTCCGGTGATGCTACCCCCTTGGGTCGACCCAAATGACTCAATAATATCAATAAACCGCCGTGTTCGGTCACATAATTTATACTGGGCAGTGCCTGAACAATACGATTATCATTCGTGATCGTTCCGTTTTCAATAGGGACGTTAAAGTCGACCCGCATCACGACTTTCTTTCCTTTAACATCCACATCTTCAATAGTTAATTTTGCCATTGTGCAATAGGTTTGTTTTGTGAGTTAAATAATTTCTGAAGGTTCTGTTTCTGCTCTTTCTTTTCCTCTAAAAAAACAGACTTTTCTAAGCCTTCTTTCTTTAATAATTATACACCAAAATACGGGAAACCATTCACAAATTGAATGATTTTTATGGCTTTATCTGTTGGAAGCGATACCAATTGTGATTATAGCTTCTTTTCGTCACTTAAAATTGAGTCGGCAGTGAAGAGTCAAGTACGTAACAGAGACTTAAGAGTTCCAGGGTACCAAAGTTCCCAAGACACAAAGTATGTCAGTGATAAATGAGCAATTATCAGTTTTCAATTGTAACCTAAACCAGGCAAAGCCTGGTTTAGGTTGTCGTATCTCGTCACAGGGCTCTGCCCTGTGATGCTGAACGGGGAGGCTCTGCCTCCCAAACGTGTTTCATTGTTACCAAACGTGAATTCAGGCTATATTACTTTAACACGGAACTTAATTTAATGCATAAGCCTTTGATCACGAACCCACCCCTACACCCCTCCGGTGGAGGGGAATTTACCGATGAATCCTCTGGATTCATTGCTCATTGTTTATTGCTGTAATTGCGGATATTTTTGAATAATTTCTTTGTAACGAAATTAGTTTATATAGTAGAGAGTAAACCTGCTTAGATCCGTGAAAATCTGTGGCTAAAAAATTAAAGTAAAATGGCAAAACGAACGATATATCTTGATCACTCCGCTACAACTCCGGTCGATCCAAGAGTTGTAGAAACCATGTATCCCTATTTCACCGATGATTTCGGTAATGCTTCTTCCACGCATCAATTGGGCCGGAAAGCCAATGTTGCTGTCGAAGAGGCCAGGGAAAAGATTGCTCATTACCTGGGTACCGAACCCAAAGATATCGTTTTTACCAGCGGTGGGACCGAAAGTGATAACACCGCTATCAAAGGGGCTCTTAAAGCTACAGGGAAAAAACATATCGTGACTTCCGCCATTGAGCATCATGCCGTTCTGGAGCCCACTGAAAGTCTCACCAAAATGGGATATAAGGCTAATTTCATATCTCCTGATGAAAACGGACGGATATCTCCCGAAAAAGTTAAAAAAGCCATTACCGACGACACCGGTATTATCTCTCTCATGCATGTAAACAATGAGATCGGCATTATTAACCCAATTTCAGAGATTGCCGGGGTTTGTCATGAAAATGGTGTGCTTTTTCATTCGGATACGGTTCAAAGTACCGGCAAGATACCTTTCACCGTAGATGATCTTGGCGTTGATTTCCTGAGTATCAGTGCCCATAAATTATACGGACCCAAAGGGGTCGGTTTGCTTTATGTTCGTAACGGCGCTCAAATGGTACCGTTTATGGAAGGCGGTTCACAGGAACGTAAAAGAAGAGGCGGCACCTTAAACGTCCCTGGGATCATCGGGCTGGCCAAAGCAATTGAGCTGGCTTATGAAGAAATGGACCAAAACCGGGGGCATATATCATCTCTTCAAAAATATTTTTATAACAACCTCAAAGAAAAGTTTCCCGGTTTGGTAACATTCAACAGCGATTCTGATCTTGGCCTCTATAATATCATTAATATCTCATTTGAATTAGAGGGAAACAAAGCACTTGATGGTGAAATGTTACTGCTGAACCTGGATATTGACGGTATATGCTGTTCTAATGGATCTGCATGCACTTCGGGAGCAATAGAACCATCTCATGTATTAACAGGAATTGGAAGAGATGAGAAAACGGCCAAGTCGAGTGTGCGTTTTAGTCTGGGTAAAGATAATACCAAAGAAGAAATAGATTTTACGTTAGAAAGCCTTGAAAAAATATTGGATCGTATGCTTAAAACGGTATGATTTTTTGATATCCATAGTTACTATATATTTGAGTAAGGCGTGCTGAAATGGCACGCCTTTTTTTTATTCACTCAATATATTATACCCTGATAAGGCTTTGCAAAACCAGGAATTTTAAAATCACAGCATAATGATCATATGTGAAGATTTTTAAAATTCCGATAACGCAGATATTGGGCCAAAAGACGGTTTTGCAAAGCCTTCCCTGAATTCAACATTAACTTTGATTTAATAATCTCATGAAATAAATCAATAATTCAAATATAAAACAATCCATACAATCGTTTATAAATTTATAAAAAAATTAATAGATAAAATACTCAACGATAATTCAACGTATATCTATATTATTCATCTAATTATCTTTAATCAATAAACAATGTGATTTAGAGCCAGCTATTCATTACCTTTATTAAATGTCAATTATAGAGGATTTCATGTATTCTACTCTGATTTTAGAATTTATTATGTGTGGTACTATATATTTATTATAGTGAAATCGTGTTGAGATATACCGGTCTTAGGTTGCAATAATTAGAGTAATTAATCCTGGAAAATACATTAGTGCATCATAGATATCACACTCTATTTATTTCACTAACACAATGTGATTCATTGGCATCTAATTATTCATCACATAAATGAAATGTTTAATTATAAACTAATTAAAAAAAATAAGGTTTGAATAGAACAAGACATAAAACTGGTACATACAAATACTATAATCATCATTTTCACACTTACTCCATTCTTATTTTAATCTCACTTTTTTTACTACCAACATTATCAAAAGCCGCTTATTTGTCGGGAGGTGGAGGTAAAGATAAGGATAAGGATAAAGACCCCACATTTCATGTCGGCGGTGCACTCCGATTCAATTATCGTTTAATGAGTTGGAAAGATGAACGTTATGCCAAAATAGATAATGCCCAGGGTGGGGAATTTCTGTTGGATACATTTCGTTTTAATATCGATGGTAAATATAAAGGATTAAAATTATCGGCTGAATATCGTTTTTATGCCGGATATAATATGTTGCATGACGGTTATGTTGAATACGATTTCAATAAAAATAACCGCATGCAAATAGGTATATCTCAAGTACCATTTAACATTCAGCCTTACGCATCACATAACTGGTTTTTTTCTATCAGTTACTATGTAGGCCTGGAAGATAACTATGATGCCGGTATAAAATATATGAGGAATCAGGGTCCGTGGACTTTTAAAGTAGCTTTTTATAAAAACTCAGGCGGTAATTATACCGGAAAATCGTTAGCCAGTTCACGCTATTCCTATGATGTTGTTCCTGATGATGGATTATCAGGAATGAAATCCAATAACAGGGAAGTTAATCAATTTGATTTGAAAGTGGCTTATACGATTAATCACGGTGATCTGGGAAGTACGAAGCTAAGCTTTTCTGGCCAATATGGTCAGTTATATAATGACAAACTGGATCAAATGGGAAATCACAACGCATGGGCATTAAATATGAATGGCAATTATGGACGATTTAATGTTCAGCTTGGAGCTATACGTATGGCTCAAAATCCCAAAACGCTACCCGGTATACCCAACGACAGAGTTGTTATGGGAGCCTATGACTTCCCCTATGAAGTTGCTGCCAAAGGTAATATTTATGCAGTTGGGCTCGCTTATAAAGTGCCTGTGAATTGGGGACCTGTTACAAGTCTTAATTTCTATAATGATTTTAGTATGTACGATAAGGATAAAAAGAGTTTTTATAACACGTTCCATAATATAACAGGATGTGCCATTTCAGCCGGCAAAGTTTACACTTATATCGACTTTGCTCACGGAAAGAATGACCCCTGGCTTGGAGAATTCAAGGGCTTAGGTCCCGGTGTAAAAAATGCCAAGTGGAAATTACGGTTTAACATCAATATTGGTTATTATTTCTAAAAAAACATAATAGACGAATAACTCATTAATAATAAAAGAGTTTACATGGGTATAATAACAGTTAAAAACTTATATAAAATTTTTGGTACCCGTAAAGAAAGTGCCTTTAAAATGCTTAAAAAAGGTGCTTCTAAGGATGAAATACTCGATAAGACAGATTGTACGGTTGCCATAAATAATGCCAGTTTTGAAATACATGAACAAGAGATTTTTGTCATCATGGGCCTTTCCGGAAGTGGCAAATCTACTGTTCTGAGATGCCTTAACAGATTAATCGAACCTACTAAAGGTGAAGTTTTGATCAATGGTGAAGACATCCTCAAAGCTGATAAAGAAGAACTTATTAAAATTCGTCGATCTCATATGTCGATGGTATTTCAGCATTTCGGACTTTTCCCACACCGAACAGTTTCAAGCAATGTTGAATATGGGCTTGAAATTAGTGGAATGGATAAAAAAGAACGTCAGGACCGGGCTTATAAAGCACTTCATCGAGTGGGGCTCAAAGGTTATGAAGAGAGCATGCCCGATGAATTGAGCGGCGGTATGCAGCAAAGGGTTGGTTTGGCCCGTGCACTCGCCAACGATCCTGATGTGTTATTGATGGATGAGGCTTTTAGTGCCCTTGACCCTTTGATAAGAACGCAAATGCAGGATGAGCTCCTGGAGTTACAGGCTGAAATGCATAAAACCATCGTATTTATTACACATGATCTCGATGAAGCACTGAAACTCGGTGATCGCATTGCTATAATGAAAGACGGCGCAGTTGTCCAGATAGGAACACCCGAAGAAATCCTAACAAATCCTTCAGGTGATTACGTTCGCTCATTTGTTCAGAATGTTGATCGCACTAAAGTCATTACGGCATCAACGATAATGAGAAAACCACCTACCATTTCAATCCCCAAAGACGGACCGAGGGTTGCCGCCCGAAAGATGGAGCAGATCGGTGTTTCCACACTATATGTAATAGACAAAGATCGTAAACTTAAAGGTGTTGTACGCATTGACGATGTAATTGAATTGCAGAAGAAAAATAGCAAGGATATGGAATCCATCGTTTTTAAAGATGTTACAATCACAACGCCTGAGACTCCATTATCAGATTTACTGGCACCGGCTTTAATGAAGCAATGGCCTATAGCTGTGTTAAATGATGATGGTAAATTAGTTGGCATAGTCGATCGGGCTTCGATAATAGCCGAAGTTGGTGATAATTACGGCAATAATTCATCAGCTACAAATGATCTTGAAGATTACGATACATTTGAATCTTCCACAAAAGAGGAGGTTAAAGAATAATGGTTCATATACCCATAGGTAAAGGATTTGAAATTATAATCAACTGGCTGACAACAAACTTTCAACCGTTTTTTGATGCAATCAGTACATCGGTCACGGCTACCATTTCAGCTATAGAGAAAGTATTATTGTTCCCTCCCAGCTGGTTAATGATAATCATTTTGACAGTATTGGCCTATTTCATTGCAAAAAAAGGTGTGGCCATTTTTACGCTAATAGGAATGTTCCTCATCGACAGTATGGCTTTATGGCAATCAACAATGGAAACATTGGCTCTTGTTTTAACCTCTGCCTTAATTGCACTCGTAATAGGCATTCCGTTAGGTATCTGGTCGTCAAAAAGCGATACGGTACAGCGCATTGTCCGTCCAATTCTGGACTTTATGCAGACAATGCCCGCCTTCGTTTATCTGATACCGGCTGTACTCTTTTTCCAACTGGGCGAGGTCCCGGGAGTTATGGCTACATTGATATTTTCAATGCCACCTGCCGTTCGACTTACGAACCTTGGTATACGGCAAGTTCCGGTTGAAGTGAAAGAGGCCGCTTTGTCATTTGGTTCCACACCAAAACAAATGCTGTATAAAGTTGAATTACCGATCGCTATACCAACGATACTGGCCGGTGTAAATCAAACGATTATGCTGGCTTTGTCTATGGTCGTGATCTCAGCTATGATTGGTGCCGGCGGACTCGGAGAACAGGTTTTAAAAGGTATAACTCAATTAAAAATTGGATTAGGTTTTGAGAGCGGTATTGCTGTTGTGATACTTGCCATTTTCCTTGATCGGATAACACAGGCACTTGGCCTCTCATCTCAGAAAAGAAATGCGAATTAAGAATTTAAACAAAAGGATATCAATGTTTCATCATATTAAAAGCAATACTTTTTTGAAGTTTATCGCTACATTGCTTGCTTTTACAGTAATAAGTGGTTGCTCATCAAAAAAGGGTAATCAATCATCAAATAGTGGAAAGAAAACCGTAAAGCTCGTTTATGTCAATTGGGCTGAAGGCGTGGCCATGACAAACCTGGCAAAAGCTATTCTGGAAGATAAAATGAACTATAATGTCAAGTTGACCATGGCGGATGTTGCACCTGTTTTCACTTCGGTTGCCAAAGGCGACGAAGATGCCTTTTTGGATGCCTGGCTGCCCGTTACTCATGCTCAATACATGAAAAAGTACGGAAGCAAACTGACTGATCTCGGATACAATTATCAGGGTGCTCGAATTGGCCTGGTGGTACCAAGTTATTTCGATATCGATAGTATTACACAATTGAATAGTGTAAAAGATAAAGTTAAAGACCAGATTATTGGTATCGACTCAGGAGCCGGAATCATGCAGAAAACCGATCAGGCTGTCAAAGATTATAATCTGCAGTTAAAATTGATACCGTCTAGCGGTCCTGCCATGACAGCTTCTTTGAAACAGGCAATCAGTAATCACAAACCGATCGTCGTTACAGGTTGGAAACCCCACTGGATGTTTGCACGGTTTGACCTGAAATTTCTCAAAGATCCCAAGGGTGTTTATGGGAAAGCGGAAAATATTCATACCGTGGCCAGAAAAGGGTTAAAAAAAGATATGCCCGAAGTTGCCCAATTTTTGGAAAATTTCGAGTTAAACGATCAGCAACTTGGTAGTTTGATGAATGATGTTCGTTTATCGGACACCAACGCACTGGATGCGGCAAAGAAATGGATGAAGGACAACCAGAAGCTTGTTAACAGCTGGATTCCTAAAGAGCAAACAACAAAATAACGGGCAGAGTAATTAATTTATAGCAACGGGACAGGGTCTTAACAGGCTCTGTCCTTTTTTGCGTTGAGCATGGCGAAAGGAAGACGCTGTTCCAGTAAACTGTTAAAAAAACGTGCCAATGCTGACTGATTATTTCGCTATAAGATCGGTCTTCCGTGGTCTTCTTAAAAAAATCCACGCATATCTGCTAAATCTGCGTTATCCACTTTCCGATATCCGGTAACCATATAAAGTAATTGTTATCTGTCACAATTCAGTTAGCAGTCTATCCTATCTTTCCTTAATTTGTACGTGTTGAAATTTTAAAATTTAACTAATTTTACTTTGAATCAGATTTCAAAAATTTGTGTTTTCTGCGGTTCCAGTAGTGGAAACAACGGTCACTATCGCAAATCAGCCGTTGAACTGGGTAATAAAATGGCAGAAGAAAACATGGGCCTTGTTTATGGCGGCTCTAATATTGGATTAATGGGAACTGTTGCTAATACCCTTCTTCAGAAAAAAGGTAAAGTAATTGGTGTTATACCTGAAGTTTTGAAGCGGCCGGAAGTAGCTCACAACCAGTTGTCTGAATTGCATGTAGTGGAAACCATGCATGAACGAAAAGCAATGATGGCTGAATTAAGTGATGCTTTTTTAATTTTACCCGGCGGTTTTGGCACGTTGGATGAAACGTTTGAAGCTATTACCTGGGCACAGTTAGGGATTCACTCAAAACCTATTGGTTTTCTCAATATTGACGGATATTTCGATCCGCTTTACGAATTTATTAAGCATGCATATGCAAATGGTTTTATTCGCAAACAAAATTTGGACCTATTCTTTATGGCATCCGGTATTAATGAATGTTTTGAAAAGCTACACTCATTTAATGGAAAAGCCATACCACTCAATCATCTGACACACGATAAGATTTAGAAAGTGTTAGTTTTTTAGCCACAGATTTCCGCGGATCTAAGCAGATTATTCAAAAAAACATCAAAACTGTCACTATAAATGTAATCTGCAGAAATTCTTTGGATTTCGACGTCACTTAGGCTATTAGGCCTCGTAACGACAGCTATATAGTTTATTAGTTCTTTGTGTATCTAATTTTACAGTCTGCGGCAATCCGTGTCGTCCGTTTTATCTGCGTTCTATAGAACAGCACTGTGGTTACTTTTTTTTATGAATAGTAACAGTAATCTTACCGTTGTTGGAATCTATATTCATTACTCCGTTCCCACTGCCAATTTTGCCTTTGAGGATTTTCTCGTTTTGGGAACCCTGTTCACTACTTTCTACAGTTAGCGGCAAATTTGTTTGAATAGATCCATTCAATGAATGCAAGGCCACTTTACCGGAAAATGGTTTATCCATAGTCAGATTTACATCCCCATAATCATTTTGTATCGATACATTCTCAAGTGGTTTCCGGGCATCAATATTCACATTACCGGATCGATTTTTAATGGTGATGGCATTTCCCAGGTAATTATATAATTGATATTGATTATAGTCGCCGTTACCTGTCACCTGCCCTTTCACCAGTTCCGCCTGAATGCTGCCGGATTTATTATCCACTTTTAAATCACCCTTGATATTCTTGAGATCAATATTCCCATAAGAAGTATTTATCGTAACAGGACCATTCACAAAACTCAGAATATACTTGGCTGATTTCCCCTGTATATTCACACCCGTCTCATTCCTGATGTTTTGAACATTAACGTTTGTATAATTTCCTACCATTCTGAGACTCCCAAGTTCCGAGCCGTTGACGCTACCACTTTCCGTTTCTATATCCACCCGTCCTTTAATATTTGTAAGATCGAGGCTCGTATAATCACCACGATGTGTTACATTGCCTGCCACATTACTTAAATGAACAGAGCCGCTTTTATCCTGCAAATTTATATTTCCCTTAACCTGATTCGCATGGATATTGGAATAATTAGCATCAACCGTTAAATCACTGCCAATATTTTGAAGGTTAAGAGTCGTAGATTTCCCGGTAACCCGTACCGGTCCGAGGGTGTTATTTATAGCTATATCCCCATAATTGTTGTCAATATGCAACGGGCCACCCAAATCATTCCCGATGATCTTACCACTTCTGCCATAAATATCAATTTTCGATGTAACAGACGATAATGTAATGTTTGAGTAACGTGAATTGAGTATTAATTGCAGATTAGCCGGCATAGTTATACTAAGGGACGCTTCTTTAATCATGGCATTATTACCGTCATTATGATGTTTGGTCAGTAATGCCTTAATCCAGGTCATATTATCCTGTGATTCCTGAGTCGTTTCAATGGTTTTAAACTGTAATACACCTGTGTCGGCACTCTTTTTAAAATCAAGCTCCCCGTTACCGAAACTATTTCTCATTGCTTGCTTATTCGCCTGTATTTTCAGGTGATAAATGATAGAATGAGAGTCATTTATTCCATTTATCGTAATCTTCATACCCTTTAAACTGAGCAATTTTAACGAAGTTATATCATTGGAATTCAGTGTATCTGTTTTTTCTACCGTAATAATATTCTCATCATTCTGAGCAAACAGAGATAACGGAATGATGAACAATAATAAACTCAGAAATATATAAGATGATATTTTTGCTCTCATAAATTAACCTTACCTGCTAATAATAAATCTTTAACATAATCCATTTTCATGGCATATAGTCTCCGTAACTGTGCCTTTTTTATTTCTGACGATCCATTCAACACCATATCGGTTCGAATCTCTTTGATCATCTTATCGATGTTTTCAATATTCTGTATCTTGGATTCCAATACGGGCTTTTGTACGTCGCTCGCCTGCTTTACAATTTCAGGTGTTACGGATACAAGCCGCTGCATAGCCGATTCGTAAGCATGGTCGATTTTATACTGGGCCGGCATATCTTCCATACGAAAATGATTATAAACGGTATATGCTCCTATCGCGGATAGTATCAAAATGATTGAAGCAACATTCCCCATGATAAAACTACGCCAATGAATGATCGTAGCACGTTTATTTTGTGTTCTTTGAGACATACCCTGTTGTATACCGGACCACATTATTTCTTTTTCATGACCCGATGGGTTCTCATCCCTGTAATAAAATTCATTCATATCATTCTCCCGTTAACGTTTCACGGAGTTTACCTTTTGTTCTGGATAATATTGTACGTGATGTGCTCTCACCAACGCCCAATATCTGCGCTATCTCTCTGTGAGAATACCCTTCCACTTCATGCAATAAAAAGACCAACCTCTTATTAGGATCCAACTTACTGATAGCAGACCGGACCGATAATAAATCATCAAGATCCCGTTCCTGCTGTGTTAGCGTCAGTTTATGAGTATCACTATCTAATTTTTCCATAACTTTCTGCTTTCTTAAACCTGATCTCATCTCATTTATGGCTATGGAGAATAACCATGTTTTGAACTGCGAGTTTCCTTTGAATTTATCGAGTTTGACGAATGCCTTGATGAATGATTGCTGAACCCAGTCAGCCACTAACTCCCTGTCCTCACTGAACTGCATTAGAAAGCGAAATACATTATCAACATGCTGATCATATAGCTTACGAAAAGCCGTTTGCTCTCCGTCCAATGCTCGTTCTATGAGTATAGAATCATTCAATTACCAATCCTCACTATCACCGTTTATCTTTTAAAATGCGTGTTAAAAACAGGGAGTAACCGTAATCCCTTTGGATTATTTCTCACATAGTTCAGAATACCTATTTGGATACCTTTTATCTTACGGGCATAATTATACAAACCTATCGTGATTCCATGCTGATACCCTTTAACCTGATTATAGCCACTTAAAGCGAAACCGGTAAGATTATGGGTTTGTATTTTAAAAGCCGCGGCCGTACCACCATGAATATCCCGGGCACCAACCATAACCCCGGCAATAGTGATCCCGGATATATCCGTTGATCCGATACCTAATCCGGCTACCGTAAAGCCCCTAATCGATTCACCGGCGCCAATACCAATTCCTGCTATTGTTACTTTTTTAATTTTTCTTGCACCTATACCAATCCCACTAAATGTGAGGCCATCGATAACGCCTCCGGAACCGACGCCAATACCGCCAAATGTTATACCACGGATGTCACCGCCGCTACCAACACCGATACCACCAATATTTAATCCTGTAATATCACCTCCTGCACCTAATCCGATCCCGGCGAGGTTAATTCCCATAAATGAATCACCCCCCATCCCAATACCGGAAATTGTGACACCTTTAATTGGACCACTGGTTCCCAAACCAAGTCCGGCAACGGTAAGACCGGTTAAGCTTTTTCCACCCAATCCAAAACCAGCCAGTGTTACACCTTTTATGGGTCCGCCTGAACCGATCCCTGCCAGGGCAACAGTAACACCTGTTATTCCCTTCGCGGCCCCTATTCCGGCACCTGCAAGATTTAACCCTTCCAGCCGGCCACTTGTTCCAATGCCTAAACCCGCTAACGTAACCCATTTGATATCCGAACGCGCTCCAACCCCCAGACCGGCGATCGAGACACCATTGATGACATTATTTGACCCTACCCCCAATCCGCCTATGGCCAATCCATTAATAGCTTTAACGGCACCGACGCCGACAATTCCTGTCGATAATCCGTTTATGGTCCCGCCCGTTGAACCGACGATACCAAAGGAGAACCCATTAATGACAGTCGCTTCCGGAGCAACAAGGCCAAGAGCAAGACCATTTATTTGTGAACGCGGGTTGTCTTTCGGTACCCAGAATGTAAAGTTCATTCCAGTGACTTCACCCAACCCGTTATCAACCAGGTTAAATCGTAATCCTTTAATGCCATATGTATTTCCGAAACTGAGGCCATATCCATTAACCGCTAAATTTAAACCCTTGCCTCCGGAATAAGTGATCTTCTGCTGTGCTTTGACTTCAACGGATACCAGTTGTACTACTAATAATAATAGAATCGTAACAAATATTTTTTTCATAAACGGACTCAGATTTAGCTTTTCCAGGAATAATCGTCACATATTGTACGGAAGAATTCTCACTATGATTCATTTAAATTGTTTGTTTAATCATTAGATGCCATTACTTACCAATACGCTACAACCTATTTTAAAATTTATTTAATTGACGAGGTAAGCCAAGAACCAAGAGAAAAGCGCCCAGCACAGAGAGCATAAAGGCACAATTCAATTATCAGTTGACCCTTAGCAAATACTCAACTCATTCCATGCCCTGCCCTGGCTCATATATAGAACCCTGAGTCTTTCAATTTTACCTATAACCCTGACTTGAAATCAACGACATTTATCTTACAACTAAACACTTACCACATAATCTGATCACCCTGTAGTTATATTTTATCAGCGGTAATCCGCTTCGTCATGTCTTTTATTCAAAACCAATCCTTAATTCCGTATCACTATTGTCCGGTTAAATTTCAATTCCTTAATAATTGCTATTTTATACGTGAATAAGTCAGATTTTATTGAAATCTAAAAAGGATGCCCCTCACTTTTGTTAAAGATTCAACCTGAATTCTATTTCGTTTTTGTGATTCCCCCAGAAACATCAATGCATCTTTGGACGACTCCGGCCTTAGAAAAACAGGCGTTACCAATCCGGTGGAATGCAGCTTTGCCGGGCTCGCATACTTTCGGGATCATCGATGAAAAGTTACGAGACGAATGAGCGTAATGAGACTCTTACCTCATAGAAACCATTGAGCAAAGTTTTTCCCGGACAACAATAATTCCGTATTATTCATTTATATATTTATGCACAGGAAAATCATGATTGAGCAAATACATTACGGTGATAACGGTGAAGAGCGCTTTCTGCAAAAGAATCCGTTGAGGGTATGTCCTGATAGTCCCAATTGCGTCCGTTTAAGTACATTCATACCGAAAAAGCCTGAAAAACTACTCCCTGATGTTGAAATTATTATAAACTTAATGGGTGGGAAGCGAGTCATGATCGATCATGATAAATTCGTAGTAACGAGTGTATTCAAAATATTCATCTTCAGGGATGATGTTACGATACAAATTATGTCTTTTGACGACGGTTCCATTCTTCACCTGAAATCATCCAGCCGGGTTGGGCACAGCGATCTTGGGGTGAATAAAAGAAGGGTGAAAGACTTTTTGAAGAAGTTGCATGCGTTGTTAAATGAAGAAGGAAATATTTCTGATTGAATTCCTTTAATTTTCCGTATTTCTACGCATTTCCACCCTTTGATATACCTATGACTTTTTTAATGCGATGAAAAAAAATGTAAAAATAAATCCCTTCTAATTGCCATTTCAATAAACCCGCAGTAATTAGGTTATGTTAAATTAATATAACCAAGTGATGAGGGGTTGCTCAATTTATAATCATTCTCATATTCCCAGGATATATGTATTGAAATTAGTTCCAATCTATCATTACGGGAAATAAAATATTGCTTGGGTAGCGATTCCAAAACAACTTGAAATAACACTAAACTGAGGTTATTACTATTCTATTATGAAACGTTTTTTACCATTCCTTATATTATTATGGCCGCTTTTTGCACTAGGCCAAACATCTCAAAGTCCTTTATGGATGAGAAATCCGGCTATTTCACCTAATGGCCATTGGATTGCTTTTGAATATAAAGGCGATATATTCAAAGTTTCTTCAGATGGAGGAACAGCCATCCCACTGACAATGACAGCAGATTATGAGAATTATCCCGTTTGGAGTCACGATGGTAAAAAAATAGCCTTTGCTTCGAACCGTCACGGAAATTTTGATGTGTATGTGATGTCGGCTGATGGTGGGAGCGCCACTCGTTTAACGTATAACTCTGCCTCTGACGTACCATCTGATTTTACACCTGATAACAAGGATGTTATCTTCGGAACCGCGAGAAATGATATTTATACATCTGTACGATTTCCCATCCCCTCCCTTTTTATGAAATTGTATAAGGTTCCGGTTGACGGTGGCCGGTCGATAATGATCAATTCTGCAGGAACGGAGCATGCCCATTTTAATAAGGACGGAAGTGAAATTATCTTCCAGGATCGCAAAGGATATGAAAGTGAACAGCGTAAGCATGAGCGGGCTTCCGTAACCCGGGATATCTGGACGTATAATTTCAAATCGAACAAGTATACCAAACTGACTCAGTTCAATGGTAACGACCTTGAACCGGTTTGGGGGAATGGTGATACTTTTTATTATCTGAGTGAGAAGAATGATGATAATCTGAACGTATATCAAGCCACATTAGCCCACCCGGAACAATTAACGGAACTGACTCATTATAAAAAGAACCCTGTTCGTGGGTTGAGCCGCTCTCAAAATGGCATGTTATGCTATACTCACAGTGGTGGTATCTATACACTTGACCCAGGCCAACAGCCGCACATGATATCCGTAAGGATCCAGGCTGATTTTGCTCAACAGGCTACTCATACCTTATCGGTTCAAAACAAGAATATCTCTGAAATGACCTTATCTCCCAATGGTAAAGAAGTGGCTTTCGTCTACCGGGGCGATATTTACGCTACATCTGTAAGTGGTCATACGACAAAACGCCTTACGAACACTCCCTATCAGGAACGTATGATCGAATTTAGTCCTGACGGACGCTCATTGATCTACTCGGTTGAAAAGAACGGCTCATGGAATATTGATCTGTTGCACATAGTAAACGACAGCGAACCCTACTTCTACGTCTCGACGGAACTCAAAAACAAACCGGTTATAGCGACTTCTAAAGATGATTTTCAACCGCGTTACTCTCCCGATGGAAAGAAAATAGCCTACCTGGAAGAGCGTAATATCCTTAAAGTCTATAATACGGAAACGCATAAAACGGTGACAGTTATTCCGGAAGGTGTAAATTGGTCATACAGTGATGGAGACCAATATTTCACATGGTCACCCGACAGTAAATGGATACTTGCTGATTCCAACGAGGGGACATTTGTCAGATCCGAAGTTGACCTCATTAAAGCAGACGGAACCGGCCAACGTATAGATTTAACGCAAAGCGGATTCAATGACGGTCTGCCTAAATGGGGTATGAAAGGCAAGATGATGGTTTGGATATCGAACCGGGAAGGAATGAAAAATCTGAGTCGTGGTAGTCAGGGTGACGTTTATGCCATGTTCTTCAACCAAAAGGCATACGACCAATATAATCTTAGTAAAGAAGATTACGATCTGCTGAAAGAAGAGGAAAAGAAAGACACGACCAAAACCAAAGAAAAAGAAAAAAAGAAAGAAAATGAGCCTCTTACCTTGAATCTTGAGAACCTTGACAGCCGTACTAAGCGACTCACAATTAACTCATCCATATTAAGTGATTTTATTCTATCAAAAGATGGTGAGAAACTTTATTACCTTGCCAAATACGATAAGGGCTTCGATCTCTGGCAAACGGAACCCAGAACTCATGAAACAAAAATTCTGGCACATTTGAACAGCCGACGAGGCGGCAGTCTTGCCATGGATAAAGATGGTAAAAACCTTTTTGTCCTTTCCGGCGGCCATATAAGCAAAATTAATATTGCTTCAGGTCACGCTAAGCCACTGGCTATCAATGCCAATATGGATTGGAATGCTTCCGGTGAACGCGCATACATTCTGAAACATGCCTGGATGCAAGTCAAAAAGAAATTATTCGATCCGAATCTTCAGGGCGTCGACTGGGATTATTACTATAATCACTATAAACAATATCTGCCGGCAATTAATAACGATTACGACTTTTCCAATCTGTTAAGTGAATTTCTTGGTGAATTGGATGTATCTCACACCGGGTGTTATTTTCGCCCTCATTTCGATAATCCTGACAAAACAGCTTCCCTTGGAATGCTCTACGACCAGACAAAAGGTGGAGACGGCCTCTATGTAGAAGACATCCTCGTAGGGGGACCTATGGATAATGCCAATAACAAAGTTAAGCAAGGCGATATCCTTGAAAAGATTGATGGTACTCAAATTACCGGACAATTTGATTGGGCTAAGCTACTGAATCATAAAGCCGGTAAATTTACGCGTCTTTCATTTTATGATCCGCATACGAAAAACCATTGGGATGAAGTCATCAAACCGATAAGCAAAGGGGAAGAACAACAATTAATGTATAAACGATGGGTACATACCATGACAACAATGACCGATAAGTTATCAAATGGTAAAATCGGTTATGTGCATGTTAAAGGTATGAATGATCCCAGTTACAGGACGGTCTTTGGCAAAGTACTTGGTAAAAACTTTAATAAGAAGGCTCTTATTGTTGATACCCGCTTTAACGGGGGTGGTTGGCTTCATGACCATCTCGCAACATTTTTAAGTGGTAAACTTTATATGAAATTTGCACCACAGGGACATTTACTGCCGGGTGGAGAATCCATGGATAAGTGGGATAAACCGAGCTGTGTTTTGATGAGTCAGAGTAACTATTCGGATGCGTTTATGTTTCCCTTTATCTATAAAGAATTAGGGATCGGTAAATTAATTGGCATGCCCGTCCCGGGAACCGGTACTGCTGTCTGGTGGGAGAATCAGATAGACCCGGCATTAACCTTTGGAATGCCTATGGTAGCTTCCAAAGCGACGGGGGCCGATCACTATACCGAAAATCACCAGTTGGAACCGGATATAAGGGTACCTAATCCTTATAATAAGATTCTGCACGGTCAGGATCCGCAACTGAAAGCGGCTGTCCAGGAAATGCTAAAGGAAACAAGTAAATAATTATTGAGTTAGCTTGCAGCATAAAAAAGGGATCATGGTGACCATGATCCCTTTTTTATACCCTGGTTTTTCACAGATTTGTTGAATGTGGTTTTCATCCGGTATCCGTTTGTTTCCGGATGTATGTATACCCTCTTTCACCGTCTTTTATAAAAATATCTGCGGTTATCCGCGTCATCCGCGTTCTATAAAAAGCATTCTTTTTTAAGGTCGAAACAGTCCCAAATAAGTATTAACAACCACTAGCAAATAAGCGATAAACGAATACGTCCACGCTTTATGCCATTGCTTACGCTGCTCAACCGTGAATGTATCCTGATCATTTTTCCTGATCATTTTCTTCAATTTTGAACCCGCAGGAGTTGATAATCCGAATACTATGATCAGTATTATAATAAATATGATTTGTTTTGTTGCCAGCCACCCATATTCATGAAACGGAAACCAACCCCACTGTGGCCCGGATGGAATGGAAACCATGGCGCCGCCTGAAATTAAAATACCAAGGATAGCAGTATGTCCCCCCATCATCGTTATCATACGTTCTTTACGGGCAAACTTTTTTTCATCCGGAGTACCTTCATTACTTTTGACTTTCTGATAAAAAATCAGGCTTCCCACGAAAGCCGCTAACCACAAGATGTATGAAATGATGTGTATGTACAAAAAAATGTTATAAGCCATAATAATAATTTTTCAAAATGAATATGAACCCTGATCAGTTCATTATTAAAATCATAAACGGCTTTATAATACAAGTTTTTTTCTTAAATAAATAACAATCAAACGACTGATGATAGGAATCCTTTGCAGAATTGATAGAACACTGACGAGTCAGCCCTGTGCTCCATGCTCCAATCAAGCGTGTTTGCTGCCGTCCGAATTCAACACTCTTTCAAGCTCTCTCACCAGTTGGTTTTCCGGCATTACACCGGCTGTTCTCCAGATGGGTTCGTTATTTTTGAAAAGGACCAAAGTTGGGATACTCAATATCTGAAAACGTGACGCTATTTGCGGTTTCTTATCCACATTTACTTTGATAACTTTTATTTGTCCTGAAAGCTTTTTCGCTATACGCTGTAGAATAGGATGCATCAGGCGACAAGGGCCGCACCATTCAGCCCAAAAATCTACTAAAACGGGTACATCCGATTTTTCCAGGAATTCATCAAATGTTATAGTATTACTCTCTTGTGTAGCCATAAATAGACTCTTCTGAATCGTTGTCTGTTCAAATACTACTTTTAAAAACGTTTAATGTTGAATTAGTATTGTTATTTATCTCTTGAGATTTACAGATTCTCATCAACATTTTAAATGTTTTATATAAAATAAGTTACAAACTAAATAAGATTAAATCCTACCTGTCTTCTTCGTATATTGATTCAATAAGGTCTTTGTACTTATTCTCTATAATACGTCTCTTAACTTTCAGTGTAGGAGTCAATTCTCCGGTTTCAACCGAAAAAACGGTATTTAATAAACGGTATTTTCTAATTTTCTCATGGGAAGCTAATCTTTTTGAAAATCCACGTATCTCTCTGTCGAATATTTTAACTATTTCATCGTTATTTAAAAGATCATTATCATCATTAAATGAAATCTTCTTCTGATTAGCAACCTCTTTCAGTCGCTCGATATCCGGCACTATCAGAGCAGACATATAATTTTTCTTTTCCCCGACAACTACAGCCTGTTCGATGTACATACTTGTTTTCAGCAAATCTTCTATAGGACCGGGATAAATATTTTTACCACCGGCATTTAATATCATATGTTTAAGGCGATCAGTAATCTGAAGATAACCTTCGATGAATTTTCCGATGTCGCCGGTATGAAACCAACCATCTGAATCAATTATTTCCGCAGTTGCTTCCGGTTTATTCCAATATCCCACCATAACATTGGGACCCTTGCATAGTATTTCACCTTCTTCACTACTAAGTTCGGTAGGATAATCCTCACCACTGATTTCAGCAATTATTTTACCATCTTCAAGACGTTGTATACCAACAGTGACTCCTGGTATGATATGTCCCACGGTACCAACTCTTTCCTTTTTGAACGGATTGACCGAAATAACCGGTGATGTTTCCGTAAGACCATATCCTTCAATAATCCTCAGGCCTGCAGCCATGAAAAAAGATCCGATCTCAGGTGATAGCGCTGCACCACCGGACACGAAGAAATTAATCCGCCCTCCCGTCCGTTTCTTAAGTTGATCAAATACCAGTTTATCAGCTAATTTCATCTGTATAGCTGTTAAACCACGTTTACCCTCCGCATATTTATTACCTACATCAAGGGCCCAATTAAATATCTTTTTCTTGATATCCGGTCCGTCTTCCAGGCTTTTCTGTATCAGGTTATAAATTTTCTCAAAAAGACGTGGTACACTGATGACAATCGTAGGTTGGGCTTCAACCATATTTTTCGCTACGGTATCGACACTTTCGGCATAATATATTTCAGCTCCACCGGCCAAAACCGCATAATAACCGCCTGTACGTTCAAAAGAGTGACACAAAGGCAAGAATGATAATGTTCTATCACTATCTGTTATTTCAATGACCTGCAGGCAAGCTTTAATATTACTGACAATATTATAATGTGTTTGTATGGCGCCCTTTGGTTGTCCTGTTGTCCCGGAAGTATAAATTAAAGTAGCCATATCTTCCGATGTTACTTTCTTTCCCGCTGCTTCTATAGCCGGTTTATTTTGGGATAATTGTTCTCTTCCAACCTGTAAAACATCCGGAAACATATACATAAAATCAGCTTCTTTGTAAGCCTTCTGTTTCGGCTCATCAAAAGCAACAACGCGTTCGAGATTCTCACAGTTCTCAAATATTTCCAAAGCTTTCTTCTGTTGTATACCTGTAGATACAAAGAATAAACGGGCACCGGAATCCTTGATGATATACTCACATTGATTGGAAGGCAAACTGGTATATAATGCAACATTAACTGCGCCTATCAACTGGAGCGCCATATCGACCACCGGCCATTCATAACGATTCTCACTTAATATGGCTATGCGATCCCCTTTTTTTATACCTATGGAAATATAATAGGAAGCTAATGCGTTAACATCATCTGTAAACTGATCCCAATTAACAGGCTTATAAGGTTCCTGCGAAGCTGGTTTATAAGCAAATACCGTTTTACTCTTATTGGAATATTTGTGAGATAAATTGCAAAATAAATCAGGTAAAGTCTCAAACGGAACGACACTTGGCATATACGTACTTATTTATTAATAATTTCTCCTATAATATAGTGACAACTAAAATTAAAAGAAGTGCTCTATATAAGTACTAAATATCCATATAATTATAAAAAAATACTAACCGTTTAACAGCTATCAATGACCAGTTAATAGTTATCAGGTAAATGATCACCATGTTATATTAATTATTTTCGATTTTTTTACTTCTTCATACTTTGATTCTAGTTCAACCACTTGTTTTAGAAGAGTATTTTATGGGTTCAAACGGGTGGTTTAACAAATGGGTAATAGTTAAAACGGATTATATTTTTTCTTATATTAGTCTAAAACTAATGTGAATGATTATGGCAAAACCAGCAGGCGAAGACACAATACAAGAAGTTAAAGAAATTTTCCGGTCATATCTGAAAGAACGGCATCACCGCATCACTCCTGAACGTTTCATGGTATTGGAAGAAATTTATCGTGCTGACGGGCATTTTGATGCAGACGATATGTATTTCAGTATGAAAAATACGGGATCTCGTGTATCTCGTGCCACCGTTTACAACACACTCGATTTACTTGTGGAATGTGGCCTGGTACAACGCCATCAGTTCGGCCGTAATCAATCTTATTATGAACGGGCTTACTCGTTCCAGCAACATGATCACATTATCTGTAATACCTGTGGAGCTGTGATGGAGTTTTGTGATCCCCGCATATATGAGATAAAAACACTGATGGAAGAACTTCACGATTTCTCTATTGCCGGTCATTCCCTCCATTTCTTCGGAGAATGCAAAAATCCTGATACCTGTACAAAGAGATCGGAACTCAATAAAAAGCGGGATACGGAAACCACAAGTTAGCAGTTAGCAGTTAGCAGTTAGCAGTTAGCAGTTAGCAAACTTTTTGGATCCAAACACCATTGTCAAGTAAATAAGTTTTGATTTTTGTTTTTTAGGGTTCCTTTTTTAATGGGGTATAGCTTCACTACGGGATACATTGTTAACTGATCATTGATCATTGTTAAATGATCCCTGTTCAACTGCTTATCGTCGTTTCTTTAATAAACTTCCTTGCTGCGATACGGCTGCCAAAATAACCCATAAAGATCGCTAATAATAACATCCCTCCCGTAAGATAATAGTATTTGCCTAAAGGCCATGCTAACACACCTATTTGTGGTAAATAGTATGGTATCGCAATTTTGAAAATAGCCCACATAAGTCCAATGGCAAATATCCCTGCTAATATCCCCTGAAACATGCCTTCCACCAAAAAAGGCCTGCGTATAAAACCATTAGTGGCCCCCACAAGTTTCATGGCTTTTATCAAATAACGTTTTGCATAAATGGTCAGGCGTATGGTATTAAAAACCAGCAACAGCGCCGCTAATATAATAAAGAGACCTATTCCTCCACCGGCCATTGCTAATGTTCGAACACGTGCCCTGAGCAGTTTCAACAAATGTTGATTAAAGCTTACTTCATCCACCCCGTTATACTGTTTGATTTTTTTTATCATTTTCTGAATGTCATCAACAGGTACATTATTTTTCAGTGCAATTCTAAAGGACGCAGGCAGGAATTTTAAATCAGCTAATTTTGCCCCCTCACTTCCAAACTGTTTCCTGAATATAGCGGCAGCACTATCTTTGCTGATATACGTAATATGTTCTACATCTTTTTGCTTCGCAATCAGCTTTTGCAAGTTTTTAGTCTGCTTGTTATCCAAATCATTTAAAAACACTTCCACATTGAATGCATTCTTCAAATTATTAGCTACTTTGTATGCATTAAAAGAGATGCGAACCAAAATACCTATTAAAAGAACAGCAATGGTTAAAGCGGTAATAGACGTTACCGATGCCAACCGGGCTCTTTTAAACCCTGCAAAACCTTCTTTAATTACATAATTGACACTCATAGTTCTTTATTTATAAATAATATTGACTTCTGTCTGCATTTACTAATTGCGAAATATAACTTTTATGCCAAACCGAAAACGCCGGGATGACATTGGATAATCGGCTGTTTCAAAGTAGCCTCTCTGTCCCAATCCATCAAGAAGATTTTCAACACGCATATAAATCATTAGCCACCTCACTCTGGCTGAAAGATCGTAATCGACCCGGTAGAAGTAAGGAATGGGTTGATCTTCATTCATATACTGCCAGATATCCAATTGTGGATAATAATGTCCGCTTTGATAGGAAAATGGTGAAAAAATGGTATAAAAACCTGTTTTAATGTAGGTGGCCCTTTTTAAAGCATACCCTTTCCAATAAATACCTACTCTGTCCCACATTCGATTACCACTATCATTGAGTAACCTGTTTTCCAATCTGCCATCCGTGCTCTTAAAACGTTGAAATGTACTGGATAAATCAATTTCTATAGATTTATTATCAAAATTAGCCCAGGCTGTTGCACCCTGCGATTGATAAGTGCCGATATTCTCAAAATTACGGTTCAAGCCCAATACGACCGGATTCTGATAACGAGAGTCATAGGCTGTAAATCCAAGCTGCAAGTTATTAGATATCCGGATACGTACTCCTGCTTCCCCTCTTTCGATCTGTTCCTTTTTCAGTCTGGAATTCCCTTTAAAACTCAAAGAGTTCCAATACAGATTTTGAATTGTTGGCATTCTGGATCCGGCTGCTAATGAAGCATGTATTCTCAGTCCTTTGAAAACATGCCAGTCGAATCGTGCGTCTGCATTGCGTGACGTAAACCCGTCACTGCGGTATGAATGGCTTACCCTTAAATTCAATTTGGCCGCATGAAATATATCCCATTCATTCCGTGCCGATAGATTATACTTTGTCCAGAAAGTTTTTGTTAATGCAAGATACTGTTTCCCAACTACATTGAACCTGTTAATATCTGCGCTTACATCGAGCAATGTAGGACCCAGTGATATCGTTTTTCTTACAGATACACCTAATTTTTTAACTTTGTAATAAGATGTATCCGCCGGGTATACCTGATAAGTATTCCCCAGTAAAGTCGAATCTCCACTGCTTCTGTATGAACGGTGATAGACATCGTAATAACCTGACAGGGATAAATTGGATCTGTGTAAAGTATCTTTCCGGATATACAATGTCGATTTCAGTATTGTACTTCTTACTTTCGACCTTGGCTTCCCTCCTCCCGAAAGGCCACCTCCCGTAACTTTAGCCCTTGTGTTCAATCTGTCGAAATTGAACGTATACATATCAGGAATAAGATAACCATTCGATTGATCGAGAGTCCATCCATTGTAGAGTAGGGATGTTTCCCAAACCATTTTATGATTCATATGATACGTTACACGTCCCTTCGCCTGATTCCCCACAAATTTACCATTTTCATACGCACCGTCTTCACTTTTCCCCCAGTAACTTGCCAGCACATTCCATTTCCTCTTAATATTTTGCGTTACAAGGGCATCAAGGCTTCTTAAGCCAAACCGGGACTGTTCGTAATCAACCCTTGTCAATGGCTTTATGACATAAAAATCTTCCGATCGTATCCTGTCAATGGCATCAATACCATCAGTATTTCTGAAATAGTGATATAACATATGTTGTGGTAAACGTGTAGCGTTGAACGTACCCGTAACCGGATTATCCATCAGATAACCGTCATAATATGTTTTACGGTAATTATTGCCATGATCTAATAGCAAATAACCACTATTGCGCCCCATTCCACCAAGACGATGTGTGATCACTCCTTTTTGGCGATTTTCCCATTCCACCGGATTTGTCCATAATTGCCAGCGTTTTAAGCTGTCATCAGATATTAACTGAAATCCCGGTTCTTTAAAGTATTTAAGAGGGGTGATACGATATACTTTAACCTTTTTCGCAGTATCCGGCTTTGCTCTTAATGTATCAGGCCTGAATTGAGCCCAGCCAGGTCGTACCGTGGACAGGAATAGGATTATTATTGAGGTAAGTATTCTGTATTTCACGGATACTCGGGCTTTAAAGCATAAGGTAACGCGCCGATATTTAACAAACGCCTGCGTATGATATCCAGGGCAATGACTGCCGCTTGTTCTTTATTGATTAATCGGTCTTTCGTCAATAGTGTTTTAACTGCAAAATGCTCTTTTTCCGACCAATAACCAATCCAAATTGTACCTACCGGCTTTTCTGGTGAACCACCTGTAGGTCCCGCTATACCGGTAGTTGATATGCCTATTTTCGTATTCATCTTCTTTGCCACTCCTTTAGCCATCTGTAAAGCTACTTCTTTACTCACGGCTCCAAATTCAATCAGTGATACCTGTCTGACGCCCAATAATTGCATTTTGGACTCATTGGAATACGAAACGACACTCCCTTCGAAATAATTACTGCTGCCCGATACATCTGTTATCAAACTTGCTAATAATCCACCGGTACAACTTTCTGCTGTTGCTATGTTTTTTTGATTGTCCATCAAAAGCTTGCCCACTACCGAGCTTATCGTATCTCCCGGATCTTCGGAATAGATATACTCCTTAGCCGCTTCTCTTATGTATTCAAGCAACGGTTCAAGTACTTTTTCCGCCGATTCCTTTGTTCCGCTTACACAACTCAACCGTAACATCTGGCCTTGTACTCCGGGTAAGTAAGCCATGGATATCCCGTTATCCAGGAAACGATTGACATTACCTATAACAAGATCACTCAATGAGCTTTCACCAATTCCGGCCAATTTGAAATAATGCGATAAATAATATCCTTCGGCACCCATTTTCTTTTTGATACGCGGTAACACTTCATTAAGAGTAAGATCTTTCATCTCATGCGGAACTCCGGGAAGAACAGCAATCGATATATCATCGTCATCGAACCACATCCCGGGTGCCGTACCCCATTTGTTAAACATGACGTCACAATTTTCCGGTACTTCCGCTTGTTGATAATTAGATTCAGAAAACGGGATACTTCTCTTTTTAAATAATTTTTTGATATAATTGAGCGTCGGTTCATGTAGTTTAGTACCGACATCAAAAAATTCCTGCAGGGCTTTTTTTGTTATATCATCATGCGTAGGGCCAAGTCCACCGGTTAAAATTATAACATCTGCTCTTAGAGAGCTGTTTTTAATAGCTCCTTTGATTTCTTCATTAACGTCACCTATCGTTATAACCCGTTCGACCTTAATACCATTATCTGTTAGTATATTTCCTAACCATGATGCATTTGTATTAATAGTGTCACCTATTAACAATTCATTACCAATTGTTATTAAATGCGCAATCATAAATTTAGTTTTTTTATCTTAACAATAAGCAGACACTGCTTTGAAAGATTTCAAAATACCAATAATTGATCGATATTAGAATTTTTTCAAACTTCGGATAGTATTTAGTAATGAGAGTGAAACTTGATAATACTATTCATACTTTAATTCAATGAAATTAGTTCCAAATATATTAAGCGGCATACGAATAGTTCTGGCTATTGTATTTATAACACTCTATTTGCAAAACGCTATTATCTGGCGTTCATTAAGCGTGGCAGTATTTGCTGTCGCTGTTGTAACAGATTTTTTTGATGGTTATATAGCCAGAAATTATGGAGCACAAAGCAATTCAGGAATATTTCTGGATCCCCTGGCTGATAAAGTACTTACTTTTTCCGGATTCGCATGTCTTCCTTTTTTAAATCCGGAGCAATTTCCGTGGTTTGCCATTGGAATTATATATGCCCGTGATATCTTCATAACATTAATGCGTGTATGGGCCGAACATAAAAACATTACGATGCAGACTCGCTATACGGCAAAAGTGAAAACATTTACCCAGATGTTATTCTTATACACCGTATTATTATTGGGAGTATTCGCTCAATCGGATATTGCGCTGGCACCTTACTGTTCGGAAATACTGCAATCTTCCCTGATGAGCTGGTTGCTTTGGTCCGTTGTTGCCATAACTGTTTATACGGGTTTTGAATACGTTTATGTTAATTGGAATATTTTTCAAAAAAAGGCTGAATGGACGAACTTAAAAAGGTATTAGGTACCTCTTTTTATATTGGTTTATTACCACTCGCTCCCGGTACCTGGGCAAGTTTTGCAGTTTTAATCCCTGTCTATTTTTTGCATTACTTTTTTGGTACAACAGCTTTAGTAATATTCGCAATAGTAAGTTCATTAATAACAATATGGACAGCTGATGCATGCACAAAAGCCTGGGGCGATGATCCCGGTCAAATGGTAATGGATGAATGGGCCGGTCAGACTATTGTCTTTTTACTTGTTCCTTTTGGTGATAATATTATCAGGAGCATCATCGTTTTGCTACTTGGATTTGGCTTTTTCCGTTTTTTTGACATTTTAAAACCACTAGGCGTAAACAAACTGCAAAAAGTATCAGGAGGATGGGGCATCCTGTTGGATGATATATTAGCAGGTTTTTATGCCAATATATGTTTAAATAGTTTTATATTGTTTTTAATCAAATAATTATTAAAAATTGATACTTTTTACTAAAAAATCTTAAAAAAATAATTTCAATCACGGGTATTCAATATCATCTTTTAAATATCCATTTATAAAATTAGTATTTGTTATATGAAAATTATTAATAAAAAATATGCCGAAGAACTGGCATTAAAGCTTTTAGAAATTGGGGCAGTTTTATTACGGCCTAATGAACCTTTTGTATGGTCCTCCGGATGGAATTCGCCTATTTACTGTGATAACCGGTTGACGTTAAACCATCCTTTAATTCGTGAAAAAATTGCGGATCACTTTGTTGAACATATCCGGGAAAATATTCCTGATGTCGATGTTGTAACAGGAACTGCTACTGCGGGAATACCTCATGCAGCTTGGGTATCCGACCGTCTTAATAAGCCAATGGCTTATGTCAGGGCCAAAGCGAAAGCTTATGGAATGGGCAATCAAATTGAAGGTGGTGTAAAAAAAGGACAATCCACAGTAATAATTGAAGATCTTATTTCCACGGGAACTTCTGTACTTTCCGTAGTCGATGCCCTTAATTTTATAGGTGCTAATGTTCTACAGATTATGACCATTTTTACTTATAGCTTCGATGTAGCCAATAAAAAGCTTGAAGATCATCATATAGAGGCTTTTTGTCTGACGGATTATCCCACATTGATCCGTATAGCTCGTGAAAATGATTACATCAATGACGCCGATCTCAAACTGCTGAACGAATGGAGACAAAACCCTGATACATGGCCAAAAAAATAAATAACAATCATGGCACCGATCAGGATATAAGCGATAATGCTGTTTTTTGGGGTGCCAGTCGTCTCCTCTTTTTAGCACTTATCTCACGATTCCACAAGAATTTTAATCGCTATAACAACAAAGTTGACCGAAATGATGTTAGCGCAGCAAATCTTTGCCGTACAACACATAAAATCATTTATAAACAGCAGTCTGTATTAAATCTTTTGCATGGGTACGCACAGATTAATGATATGTCAACAGCCTCGGCACTGCTCGTCCTTCGTCAACAAATTCATAATTTTCTCGATGACTTGCATACGGATATACTTGATTTCGATATTGATCGCATTTATCCGCTTATTTCACGCCTTGACGACCAACGCGAATTCTGGAATCCCCATCGCGAAAATAAGATTGATTTACAAAATATGGATGTGATTGAAGTGGCCATACGTCAACGAGATATGATTGATTTACAGAACGAAATCCGTAATTTGACTTAAAGGATTCGTTAATTTTGTGAACTCCATACAATTATTTGTGGTTTTACAACCGGACGGTCTTCCCTTTTTATGCCCTTTTCGTACTTATTTTGTATATTATTCAACTAAATTGGAAATAGTTTGTCCTTAAAAATTTTTATCAAAAAAACAGGAGTATCTTGAAAGATCGAAAGTTCTATATAGAGACTTACGGTTGCCAAATGAATGTGGCTGATTCGGAGATAGTGAATTCAATAATGGTTGAAGAAGGCATGAGGCCCACTAATCAACCTGAAGATGCTGATATCATATTTGTAAATACCTGCTCAATACGTGATAATGCAGAACGTAAAGTGTGGGATCGTTTAAAGTACTTCCGATCGATAAAACGAGCTGTAAATAACAACATGGTGGTCGGAGTTTTGGGCTGCATGGCAGAACGCGTCAGAGACCGTTTTCTTGATGAAGAAAAACTGGTCGACATTGTTGTCGGTCCCGACGCCTACCGGGAACTTCCTAATTTATTGAAAGAAGTTGACGACGGTAGAAAGGCCGTTAATGTTATTTTATCTCTGGAAGAAACTTATGCAGATATCACTCCTGTACGTACGACCGGAAATGGCATCAGTGCTTTTGTTTCGGTTATGCGCGGTTGCAACAACATGTGTTCTTTTTGCGTTGTTCCGTTCACGAGAGGCCGGGAACGCAGCCGTTCACTTGAAAGCATTACGGACGAATTGAAAATGCTTAGTGATCATGGTTATAAGGAGGTCACCTTGCTCGGACAAAACGTTAATTCCTATAACGACAATGGTAAACGTTTTTCGGAGCTTATGTATCAGGCGAGTCTTGTAGATCCTGACATGCGCATTCGTTTTTCCACATCACATCCGAAAGATTTTCCTGATGAACTTCTTCATGTAATTAACGAACGGCAAAATATATGTGAATATATTCATATACCGGCGCAATCGGGTAATAGCGAGATTCTGGAAAGAATGCGCCGCCCTTACACACGCGAAGAGTATTTACGTCTTATCGACAAAATGCGGAAGATTATCCCCGGTGTATCTCTTTCAACAGACATCATCACCGGTTTCTGTGGTGAAACAGAAGAACAACATCAGGATACGTTGTCCCTTATGAGGGAAGTCCGTTACGACCTGGCTTATATGTTTGCTTATTCCGAAAGAGAGCGTACACTCGCTAACCGGAAATATAAGGATGATGTCCCGGATGAAGTTAAAAAACGCAGGTTAACTGAGATCATAAATCAACAGCAGTCTATCCAGGAAGAAAACAATAAAAAAGAAATTGGACGTACACATCTTGTATTGGTTGAAGGTACAAGCAAACGATCGGATGAACAATTAAACGGCCGTACCGATACTAACAAAATGGTTGTATTCGATCGTCAACATTATGAAAAAGGGGATTATGTGGAAGTTGAAATAACAGATTGTACGGCTGCCACATTAATGGCAAAACCCATTCGCAAAAAAACACTTACAGAATTTGCCGCCGATTACGCTTTGGCTTGAAATCGGGTTAACTCGTATAAGAGAGATAGGAAACATTGGACAGAGAAGTATTTCAGGAAAAATTCGGACTTATTGGTGAATCGCATGCCCTTCGGCAGGTAATTGACAAAATTGCCCAGGTAGCCCCAACTGATATCTCGGTACTTATAGAGGGTGAAAGTGGTGTGGGAAAAGATTTAACAGCCCGCGCCATTCATGGACTTAGTCAGCGGAAACAAAAAAACCTGGTCATTGTTAACTGTGGTGCTATACCGGAAGGTATCATCGAAAGTGAACTTTTCGGACATGAAAAAGGGGCTTTCACAGGAGCTCACGAAGCCCGACAGGGATATTTTGAAAAAGCTGATGGCGGCACCATCTTTCTGGATGAGATTGGTGACACACCCAAAAATGTTCAGGTAAAGCTGTTAAGAATACTTGAGACGGGTGAATTTTTCCGGGTTGGCTCAAGTCAACTACGTAAAGCCGATGTACGCGTTATCGCGGCAACAAACAAAGATTTATGGCAGGGCGTTATAGATGGCAGCTTCCGTGAAGACCTCTATTACCGTCTGGATACTGTGAAGATACGTATCCCTCCTCTTCGTGAACGTTCCGAAGATATCATTCCCATATTCAGAAAATTCGTTTCCGAATATGCGGCAAAATACGATTCTGTATTTCAGGGCTTCTCAGATGAAGCACGAGAATTACTGACTTCTTACAGATGGCCTGGTAATATACGTGAACTGCGTAATGTTGCCGAACAACTGGTCGTATTGGAAAAATCACAATTTATAGATGCTGAGAAGCTCCAAAAATACCTGAAAGGCCGGCAGCATTTGGGATCTACGGACAACCTGCCCATCCTTATGAAGGAAAATCGGCAACAGGAACATAAAGAAGTCCATGATCACGATCGTGAATTGATTTACCGGGCACTGGTAGAGTTACGAAGCGATATCAATGATATGAAGAAAATGCTTGGCAGCTTCATCTACAATAGCTTTACCGGTGGAAATCAGGCAACACGGAAAGCATTGCCTTCGGCATATGATGTTGAAGTCGGGAAGGGTTTTGAGGAACCCACTCGTGAAGACCAAAGAAAAGATATTAATTTGGGGATGCCATCCTACGCCGATATTGGTGAGGTTAATACGGATGAAGGAGGGGATTTCTATCAATTTTTTCAGGAGAAAGGCGTACCTTCACTGGAAGAAACGGAAAAATATCTAATTCAGCTCGCATTAAAGAAATTTGATGGCAACAGGCGAAAAGCCTCAGAAGCACTTGGAATAAGTGAACGAACATTGTATAGAAAACTCGACCAGTATGAACTGGGTTAAACATTTGCGTAAAATCTTGTATATAACCGGATTACTTTTGCTCACCGGTTGTTTTCATTACGGCTTCACCGGGACATCCATACCACCGGATGTTCATAGTATCTATATCCCCTTTTTCTCTGATAAATCATCCAGCGGTTTGGGTAACCTGGGTAATATTCTCAATGCAGCCCTGGTCAATCGTTTTGTCAATCAAAGCCGGTTACATCTGTCCAATTCTGAAACAGATGCGGACATCGTTCTGGATGGTGTCATTACTTCATATAATAACGGGCCATTTAGTATCGGAGGTAATCAGAAAGCAAACTTGAACAGGGTGAGCATAAGTGTACAGGCCTCATTCAAATACAAAAAGGATCAAAAGGATTTATGGCAAAAAACATTTACTGGTTTCGATGACTATGATCCTAATAAAGACCCGATTCAGGGAGAAAAAAATGCGGCACAAAATGCCATGGACCAGATTGCAAGAAAAATGTTCGATGAATCGGTTGGAAAGTGGTAATTAGTTGAACATGCGCCTACATTATTCCCGAATAATTTGTATCATAACACTCATCGATCGGTGTTTAATAATATTTAATTTACATAGCTGTCATTTATTAAATAAGTAGCATCCTCTATGGATTCTCTCCCATTTGAGATACCAATATCCCTGGTTACGTATACGGATCATTTTCAAAATGATCCCCAAAAAGCAATAGATAAACTAACAAACCGGATTCAACGTCTTGGTTCAGATGCTGTTGCTCATTTTCTATTAGCCTGGTTTTATTATAAAATTGACAATAAGGAAGAGGCTATTGAAAATGCTTTAAAAGCAAAAACCTTCGCTCCCGGAAGTCCATTCTTTGAATATCTGCACTATTTTCTGATTCATCCTGAAGCTTTTGAAGCCTGGGTCCCGGAAAATTATTTCAGAGACAGAAATTTTAAATCATCTATTAGTTTGAACAGCAACTTGATCCAGGATCTTGAAACACTCATCCGACGCCTGACAGAAGCCGAATCAAAAAAAATCACCCTCGATAACGACTCGGCCGATTCAACCGATTTGAGCCTGGAATCACAAACTATAGATGATATTGCCTCCGAGACGCTTGCCAAAATTTATGAAGAACAAGGTAAATTTGATGAGGCTATTGCTATTTATAAAAGATTAAGCGATATCAATAGTAGTAAAAAAGATCATTATCACGAGCAAATTGACCGCCTTAAAGAAAATTCTTAACTCAACTCTTCACAAAAGGATTATTTTTTTTCTCATGGCCCACCGTTGTATTTGGCCCATGACCAGGTAAAATCTTTGTATCATCCGGCAAAGTATAGATTTGTTCCCTTATTGATTTTTCCAATAAGGGATAATCTCCTTTATAAAGATCGGTTCTTCCAATACTTTCGAGAAAAACCGTATCCCCACCGATTAAAGTCTTTTCATCCTTTATATAGAATATCACATGTCCCGGTGCATGTCCCGGTGTATGCCTTACTTCAAATTTGAAGTTACCAATTTCCCAATTTTTCGATACACGCAAAGATTCCGGTTCAAATGTAAAAGGCTTTACCTCCAAACCAAACATACTTGCCTGTGTCTGAAAATTATCCCAAAAATAACGATCATCATCATGTAAATAAGCCGGAACATTATACCGGTTATGAATGGTCTGTACCCCTAATATATGATCGATGTGAGCATGAGTGAGAAGGATAGCCTGAAGACTTGCGTTATTTGAGCTTAACAAATTATAAAATTTCTCATATTCGGCTGGATATAAAAAACCGGGATCTATTATTACGGCCTCGTTGTCTTCCAATAATACATAAGTATTTTCAGCAAATGGATTAACAGAAAAAAGCTGAATATGCATGAATATGAATGATCTTTTTAATAATTACCGTTTACTTTCAATGCATGGAATTTACTCATCTTGCATGTCGATTTAAAGGAAATTCCCTAATTAACGTTTATTCTAAATAAGTGGAAAAGTTATTCTTATATCTGCCTGAAAACCACAGTCTCCTGATGGCTTTCATCACAAACAGGTTAATACTATAACACTTAATAAATCCATAACGTTGTGTCTTATGTTGCACGGTACACCCTGCGATTAACTTTCATTACATAAATAACCGAAGTTCGATATAAGTATTCAATTAAGATTCCTGACCGTAGATGGTTGACCATGGACGGTGGCTGTTTTGAAACGATAAACAAGTTCATACCCCAAACTATAGTTTTCATCTGTCTTTTGATTAATCTATGAATAAATATTAAAGCATTCGGACAGCTACCGCCTGCACCTGCCTGCCGGAGACAGGGTCTATCGTCCATCGTCAACAGTCTATTTGATATTCTTGCTCTCTTATTTCCTTATGTCGAATTCATGTTAAATAAGTATTTTATCTTGATTTCTCATTTATTAAACTCTCATTGTAACCTTCATTTATTTTAAGACGATAAATTGCAGAATGTTCATCATGTGTTTTTCGTTATACTTTCATGACAACGGTAATGAACATTAGATGAAGCTCCATGTGTACAATCACTTTTTTCCCAAAAAATGAACATTCTTATATCATCAGTATGAATCGCGATGAGTTGAAAAGCCGTAAAAAAGCCTTCCCCCCAAGAGCTGACTCAAAAAACGGGATGTCATTTATGCGTCCTATTGATGGTAACAAAGGTGGAACATGGATTGCAGTAAATGATAAGCTTATGAGTCTGAGTATCATGAACTGGTATCAGGCCTATCATAAACAAATGGATG
>DATFMH010000083.1:0-9208 GCA_035267045.1 Balneolales bacterium | reverse complement strand
CACTCTCATTATGGTGATGAAATTGAAACAGCCAGGAGCATTCTTCAAAAATTACATAATGCTTCTATAAAACGACTGAAAACTATTCAAACAAGAATTAGTGATAAAAGTTATAACAAAAAAGAAGTCCAATTTACTATTAAAGAAAAAATAGCATCCTCTCTTACTATATTAAAGGCTTACCCACACAATTCAATCGATAATAATCAAATTGAAAAGTAAAAACTTTTAATAAAATTGTGATTACTTATCAGATTATTTCATTTATTCATCACTAAAGAGTTCCCACCTTCTGAAGATCTTCAATTTGACAATTTGCATAATATTTTATTATATACCCATATATGCATAATATATCAACTCTTTATGTATTGGGTAATAAACGTAGAAAGCAATAAAGGTGTGGTTTTAGCTTGTTTTAAGATAAATACGACGATCTGTAATTAAGTGACAGTAAATTATAAATTCTTCTTTTTTTTATTTAAGATTCTTTTATCTTAATTATGTGTTACGCATATTTACTTAGTAAGTATTACGAAATATTTTTTTTTAAAAAAAAAGTGTAACAAAGTGAAACTAACTTGCTCTTATATATGTCGCTATAATTATAAAAGTTATCATCAATATGGGCCAAAATTTTATAGGCCTGTATAATTTTAATTCATAAGGGCTATTACTTAAAAAACCGAGGGGCATGAAGGGGAATATTATACTTATCGATGATGATCCACATATTCTGAGTTTCATGAAGGAACATCTATCTACAAATCAATATAATGTAACGGCATTCGTCTCACCTATTGAGGCTTTAAAACATTTAAAAACCAATTTGGCAGACCTGGTTGTAACCGATGTTAAAATGAATGAGTTTACAGGAGATGATGTTTTAAACCATATCAAAAAAAATTATCCTTCTACAGGTGTAATTTTAATGACTGGTTACGGTAGTATTGCACATACCGTCAATGCCATGCGAAAAGGTGCTTTTGATTATATAACCAAGCCCTTCAGCGGTAATGAAATATTATCACGTATCAATCACTTTTTTAAATGGAAAGCAGGGCAGAAACCAACAGATGCGAATACATCCACTTCCGAAAGTGAAAATAAAAATATTTATAAGCATCACTCTCCCAATAACTTGAATAGAGAATTCAATCTAATCGGAGAGAGCCCCAAAATCAAAAAGTTGATGAATGCCCTGCCTCAGATAGCGCGTAATAATGCCCCGGTAATGATACAGGGAGAAAGTGGTACCGGTAAAGAAGTTTATGCACGCTTAATTCAGCAATATAGTGACAGATCGTGCGAACCATATATTCGTATTAACTGTGCCAACCTGCCAAGCGAACTTGTTGAAAGCACTCTTTTTGGTCATGTAAAAGGAGCTTTTACCGGTGCTGTTAGTGATAAAAAGGGAGCTTTTGAAGAAGCAGATGGCGGTACATTGTTATTAGACGAGATCACGGAAATCGATATTAACATACAAGCCAAACTGTTACGAGTATTACAGGAAGGAGAATTTCAACCAGTAGGGACTCAGAAAGTTAAAAAAGTGGATGTACGAATCATTTCCACGACTAATCGCAATGTTATAGAATCCATCCGGGAAGGAAATTTCAGAAAAGATCTCTATTTTCGTCTTAATGTATTTCCCATCAAAATGCCTTCCCTAAATGAAAGGATGGAAGATATTCCCCTCCTGGCTAAACATTTTTGTGAAAAATATTCTAAAAAATATAATACGGCCTGTAAATCCATTTCAGAAGAGTTACTGAATTATTTGATGTTACAATCATGGAATGGTAATGTCAGGGAACTTGAAAACACTTTGATTCGTGGGATATTAATGTCGGGAGACGAGGATGTTGTTCAATTAGAGCACGTTATAGACAACTTGTTTGGTCTTGTTGAAGATGAGATTATGGATAACAATGCTCTCGATATTCCATTAATACCTATCCATGAAATGGAACGACAACTCATCCAAAAGGCATTGGAAAAAACAAACGGGAATCAAAAAGCAGCGGCCAAAATATTAGAAATTTCAGACCGTACGATACGAAACAAGCTTAAGAATTACATGACCGCCTGAAATATTTTCTAACTGACTTTTTTCCTGGCTATCGCTAAAAGTCGCTGAGCTTTTTTAACTTTTTTTGCTTTGATCAATGCTGCTACCCAGTGATGAAGTATTTTTTCGTCATCAGGATTTTGCTCATATAACTGTTCGTAAATATCACAGGGTAACTCTATCCACCCTTTTTTTATAAAAAGAGATAACGCTTCCTGCATAAGTTTGTAATTTTCATCTGATAACAGATCCGGGATATATGCGCCAAACATATCCATGAAGTACTGAACAGAATGATCATAGTCGGATAACTCTATCGAATAGATAAAAAGTTTCTTAAGTATCTCACGATCTATATTGCCATCATTTAAGATGTAATATTGTTCATAATGTTTTAATGCCTGTTGGTAATCTCCATCTCTAAAAGCCGCGTCAGCAATTAGATAATGACATTCATCTTTTTTTAGATAAACATCATAATTTGTTTTCGTTATTTGATCATGATATTCGAGATACTTTTCAAGATTAGAAACCGCGTCTTTCCAGTTTCTCTTTAATTGAGCGATCTTATACAAAACAAGGTATGGCATACGCTGCCGGGATTCTTCAAGCAAGGATATTTCCACATGTGTCTTTGCTTCTTCCCATTGATTTTGTTCAACTAAAGCATCGGATAAGCCATTCAGAGTTGCCGTATAATCATATTTAAACATGTTTTTCTTTTGAAGGGCCTGCCTAAAATAACCTATTGCTTTTTTTGTATCCTGGTTTGATATAAGCTCAATCGCTTTTATTAGGCGGGCTCTACTCGAAACAGGGAACTGCTCAATCTCCTTATCAGGATTAATCTCCTGAAGTAATTCGTGATTTACCGTCTTTTGTATCTCAAAGACCTGTTCGGATAATTTCCAATTATTCTTTTGAAATAATTCGTAAATATCCGGTAAATCAAAACCATTTAACAGAATCTCTTCATGAACCGGAAATAATCTTATTTCATACTTATAAAACGGGGGCTTTTCAGTGTTATGATATTTAATTGAAGCTGCATATACGTTACCATTTTCAGGAATCAATTTGAACGAATCAATGGCTTCCCCTTCATTCAGATACAATATCCAGGGGGTATTAATTATCTTTAAAGCTTTATTTATGGCGTTAACACGACCGAGTTCAGACAGATATGAAATAGCCGAACCTGATTTTTCTGTACTTAATTTTTTATTCTCCGGATATATCGCAATAACTGATTCAAAATTTTCTTTCAACTCATTTAATATATTGAAATCCGTTTCATCATATACAAATTTAAGTACTGTGATATCTTTTTTTATTGCCATAAATAAAACCCTTTAGGATACATAAGAATTGGCTTATACAAGCTCTTTAAAGGTAGTTTGCCAATGTCATTGATGTGATTTTTGAATGCGTAACCAGCGCGGCCTGATAGGCTATTTGATATTGTTGAATCTGGGACATTGCCTTGGCATAATCCGTATCAACAAGATTACTCAAATCACTTTTTTGATTTATCTTACTATTATCAAATTGTGTTGAGGTAAAGTTCATTCTGTTGATAGTGTCACCGATTTTTGCAGATAATGTTGTAACATGATTAGTTACTTTTTCTATATCACTCAGGCTGTTATTTAATGCCTGAGCATCATTGTTTTTAAGGGCATCCTCAACTTTTTTAACAACACTAAAAAGATCACCTGCAGACGTATTACGCAATTCCTTGCCAGTAACACTGTAACTGACATTTACCGCATCAGATATTTGTGTAGTAAGTTCTGACGTATTACTACGGTCCGCCACTCCACCGGTTGCACCGGAATTTTCATAAAACGGTGGCTGAACGATATTAGTCCCACCAAATAAATATTTATCATTCGACTTGGCATTGGCCTGGTCTATAATTGTTTTTCTGATGCTGGCCACCTCATTGGCAAGATTACTACGATCTGTTGCATCTAATGAATCATTAGCCCCTTTTACAGCTACAGATTTTAATTTTATTAATTGATCGATAATTCCATTAAGTGAGTTTTCTGTAGTATTGGCTTGCTGCAAGCCACTTTGGATATTTTTCTGATACTGCGCCATTCGATCCAAAGAGTTTTGAATCATTCGTCCGGAAGTAAAGGCACGACTATCGTCTGACGCTTTATTCACACTTTTACCGCTAGACACGTCATCCTGTAATTTGGCGACTTCAGTCCGGTTCCTGTTCAAATCGTTAATCAGATTACTGAACAGTGTATTTTGTGTAATTCTCATTGTTTTAAATCATATTTAACAGTGTGTCGTACATTTGTTTACCGGCAACCATAACCTTCGCCGAAGCCTGATAAGCATTTTGAAACTTGATAAGTTTACTCAATTCCTCATCCAAATTGACACCCGAAACACTATCCTGTTGATTTTGTAGCATTTGCTGGGCAGACTGTTTGGTCTGAATTTCAGATTTAATGGAACTCAGAGTAATACCAGGCTCACTTATCAATCCAAGAGCATTTTGGAAAAAGGTCTTCCCATTCATCACATTTTTATCTCTCAAATTGACCAATCCAAGAGCATTTTGGTTATTTCCGGCTTCACCTGCTACCGAAGAAGCGGCAATATCTCCAGGATGTGTTTGTATATCCTGATTAATTTGAATAGTTGCCGCTGTCGTTTTGGAAGGATCAAAGAAATTACGCTGTACGCTATCATTTAATCCATAACCCGAAGTATGCACTTGATTTACATTCTGAACGATATTCGATGCAAGATTATCCAATTTCGTCTGAAGATCCGGAATAACGTTGTTTATCATTTTAACTTCTGAAGCAAGCTGACCCTTCTGAACATTTAAAAGTTTGCCGTTATCGAGGCGTAAATTCATTTTACTCCCGGGATCTGTAATCTCAGGTTTAATACTCGATGCATGAGAGCCACTCAAAACAAGAAGTCCGCCTATCCTGATTTCGAGAGCACCGTTATTATCCGTAGTGGTATTGAAATCGATCAGCTTTGACAGATCATTTAATTTCTGTGTCTGTAAATCTTTACTTGTATTATCACTTTTACCGACAGCGTGACTGTGGGCTATTGATATATTAGTCTCCGCAATATCCTTTAACAGGGAATTGATTTTATTAATGATATTTCCGGTATCTTTTTGAGTCTCATCTTTTATTTGATTTAACCCATTGCTTAAACTGTGGAATTTATTTACAAGCGTTTGTGAATTGGAAAGAATAACATTTCGCAAATTTATGTCTTGAGGATTATTTGCGAGGTCTGAAAATGAATTGAAAAAATCACTTATATTTTTGTCAAGGTCACCACCCGATTTTGTAATGAAAAGTGATTCCAATTGTCCATAAATTCTGGAATTAGCATTAAGACCGCCCAATTCCTGATTTTTCAGCTGAATTTGTTTATCAATCAATCCATCTCGCACACGAACAACATCTCCTGCTTTAACTCCTAATCCCATAGAAGACCCGTTGATATTGTAATCAACCGGCTGCAGATTCACTCTTTGACGACTATAACCCGGAGTATCTGCATTGGCAATATTATTTGCAGTAACTGTAGAATTTTTTTGTGAAGCTATCAAGCCACTGCGAGCTATTTCAAAAAGATCCTTCATCGGGATTATCCTTTTTGATCAATGGAAAAATTAGATATACTTCTTCCGTCTGTCTTACCAGACTGATTATAATGTACTCCATGTTGCTCGGTTGTAGCCATAACAGCACGTAATGTATTTACATTTAGATCCTGTGCATATTTGAGCAAATCGAGTAATTGTAGGCTAAGGATTCTGACATGATTTACTTTTCGAAGCAAATCATCCCTTAAAGCGTTTAGCCGGCCGGTGCTTCCGGTATATAACTGTAGGAGTTTGGCTAATTTTGGTTTTGAATTATCCGGATTAACCTTTTGATAAGCACTTGAAAGTTGTTCACGGAATGATGATTCAAGACCGGATAGCTCTTCATAATGATCAATCTGCCTGGAGATCAAATCATTCAACTTCTCAAAATCGTTTGCTATAACAGCATGGATCTGGGACTGTAATAATTCATCCGCCTGATCATATCCTATGATTAGATTTTCTACACTATGCAACAGCAATGATAAATCATTTGTTTCTACTGCTTGTTCCATCAGGAATCCTCTGGTTTTGTGGCGTTATTATTCGTTTTATTCCAATATTTAATCAACATATCTGCTATACCCAGTTTATGATTTTTTGCCAATTCCGTTGCAAGCGTGTCTGTAACATAGGAACGGTACAGGCTATTTGAACGCCCCATAACACCTTTATTATCGCCCATTTTGAACATACCTTTAGTCATTTGATTTACAAGTTGCCGGGCAAACACCATTTCAAATTGTGTGGCGGCCTTCTCTTCTTTTGTATCATTTTTATCCGGAGACTTCCCCTTCAGAGGGATGTATTTTTTATTGTTTAATTCAATTTTCATATAATACCTACATAATTACGAGTTTACCTTTCAGGGCCCCGGCTTTATTAATTGCCTGAAATATGGCAATAATATCTCTCGAAGAAAGACCAAGATTAGTCAGCATTTGTGCCAGATCTGTTACTTTGGTATTAGACTTAATTACAAAATTACGGGCCATCTCTTCCTGAATACCTACTTGTGGAACACTACCCTGAACCGTATTACCATTACTAAATGGGGCCGGTTGTGATACGTAAGGGGTAGACTGTGTCTCAATTTGTACATTACCATGTGATATCATTACCTGACCAATTAAAACATTACCACCAGCAACGACGGTCCCGGTACGTTCATTAATAACAACCTTGGCAGGCACATCCGTATCTACCTTTAAATCGAGTACCTGGCTCGTGAAAACATTCATATCGTTTACCGATTGACCTTTTTTCGGCCAATTTATAGCAACCAAACCGGCACTCGACACATGAGCCAAATCCTGCTTAAAGGTCTTGTTTATTATTTCACTTATTTTCCTGGCATTAGTAAAATTCGGCTTCCGTAATACGAGTCCCAGCGGCTTATTGGGATCCGGTTTATAATTTGTATTGTATATGACATTTGCCCCATCCGGAATAGTAGCTGTTAATGATTGATTCCTGCTGATTCTTGCCCCGGGTATTTCAGCCGATACACCGCCACTAAGCAAAGAACCCTGCGCATATGCATAAACTTTTTTTGTACCCGGATTTATAAGCGGCGTTTGAAGTAATACGCCGCCCTGCAGGCTGCGCGCATCTCCTAATGAAGACACTGTCACATCCAATTGACTGCCGGGAACATTGAATGAGGTGATATCTGCGGTAACCATGACAGCGGCCACATTCCGGGTTCGTAATTGCTGGGGATCAATATTTATACCGAAATTCTTAAGCATATTTGCTATGGATTGAACGGTAAACACTGCGCCATTCCTCCCCATAGACCGGTCGCCCGTTCTGTCCAATCCCGTAACTAAGCCGTAACCAATCAGCTTTTTACCGGGAGCGTTTTGTATCTGAACAAGATCGCTCAATCGGGTCTGTGCTTTAACAGTATGTAAAACGGAACAGAGCCCTATAATTATTAATATGTTGAGGATTGTTTTTTTTACCATTAACCGATTCATTTATGCATATATATGGCTACTCCTGCTGCAATTCCGAGAATTCCGAATAATAATTTGCGAAAGGTGCCCGGACGATGAATTCCCTTCCTCAACCCCTCTTTTTTACGGTAAACTATTTCGGCATCGGCCACTTTGTATGATGGCACACGATTATCACTATCAATATCATTTTGACGGACGATTCCTTTGAGAGAAATTTTGTATACCTCCCCATTGATTTCTGTCATCCTGTTGCCACTGACTATCAGATCCCCGTTATCCGAAACTTTCTCAATACGGACACTCATATTCCCATGAAGTAACTGACTTTGATCGGCCGTGATATTTTCATTAGAGTTGTAATCAAATTTGGCATCTGAGCCGAACTCCGGTTCAAAAGGAATAAAATTCCCTTTTGCCGAAACGGAACCGGATCCATCGGTGTTCGATTTTGTATTGGAATCGGTCGTTGAAGAACCGGATATATTTTCCTCTAATACAACGGTTATAACATCGCCTACACGATGCGCTTTAAGATCCCTGTAAAGTGATTGCTGTGCCTTCAACGACTGAACACAGCCCATAATTAATAGAATAAAAACTGTTCCGGCAACTCTCATAATGTCTTCTTCCAAATAGCTTGTGATTTACCGTTTACTTTACCTATGTACATCTTTCCCGTTTCACGGCTGTAAAGACGAACGTTTTCACCAATAGCCCCCGGTTGCCTTGCTACACAATTAAGTGTTATACGAATACCTTTCATGTAATATAAAAGAGTAACTTCATCGCCCGGATGAATGACCGGTAAACGACGTAAATCATTCCAGCGAATGGGATTTTCCTTATTTATGATATGCTTTACAACAAGACCGGTTATTTTACCTGGTTGAGATACAAACATTCCATCTTCCTTAGTAATATTAACCCAGTGTTCCACGATATCATCAGACGTTATGGTATGGCCGGAACTCAAGCGGCGTAATGCAACAGGAAGCTTCTGCTCTACATCAACATAGACCTGGATATTATTTTTTTTCAATGTTCCGTTATCCAGGTATTCCAATTTGTACGTGACATAATCACGAGGCAGCCCTACTCCCCGAAATGTTACTGCATTGATGTTATCCTGTTTTACTTTACGTATGTTTTCAGGCAACCATTTAACAGAAACATCAAAATGATATAAATCAGACGGGTAAGCCTTTTGAAGCTGGCTCGCTATCACATCCTTAATATAGCTTTTCATCGATTGTGCATTCACCCGTGTACACAACAATAAAAAACTAATTAGGATTAGTAATCGGATTGATATTTTACCGTTTGATCGCATTAGTAACCGACATCATTTGTTCGGCTGTTTGCACCATTTTAGAATTTGTCTCGTAAGCTCGTTGCGCTTCGATCAGTTTCACCATTTCACTGACAATATCCACATTTGAGTGTTCAAGGTAGCCCTGTTGTAATGTGCCAAAACTCTGATCACCCGGATTACCTAAATAGGGATCTCCTGAAGCTTCTGTTTTT
>DATFMH010000082.1:0-4087 GCA_035267045.1 Balneolales bacterium | reverse complement strand
AAAGTCCGGCTATGCGAGAAGTGTTTCGAACTATAGACAAGGTAGCGGATACAGATGCAAATATCCTTATTCTCGGAGAAAATGGTACGGGCAAGGAACTGGTGGCCAGGGCATTACACCGTCAGTCAAACAGGGCCGGCGAGGCTTTTATAGATGTGGATATGGGCGCTCTTAATGAGAATATTTTTGAAAGTGAGTTATTCGGTTATGTAAAAGGAGCGTTCACGGATGCCAAAGAAGATCGTCCCGGTCGTTTTGAGATTGCTTCAGGTGGGACATTGTTCCTCGACGAAATCGGTAATATCCCTTTACCGCTTCAGGCAAAATTGCTAACGGTCTTACAACAGCGAAAAGTGACCCGCCTGGGTTCGCATAAAATGCATGATATCGATATTCGTTTAGTATGCGCAACAAACATGAATATTAATCAAATGGTGTCGGAGGGCACCTTCAGACAAGATTTATTGTACAGAGTCAATACCATTGAAATTCACTTGCCGCCTTTGAGAAATAGAGTAGACGACATCCCGTTACTTGTTCATTATTATTTGGATCGATACGCCCGGAAATATGATAAACAACACTTGACAATCGGTGAACAGGCGTTGAGGAAACTCATCCATTATTCCTGGCCGGGGAACATCCGGGAACTGCAGCATGCTGTTGAGCGTGCGGTTATTATGACGGAGTCGGAGAAATTGCAGCCTTATGATTTCATCCTGACATCTAAAGATAATCACGAGCACCATCTGAATGGAAACAGTAACACCCTGAACCTGGATGTACTGGAGAAAAGTACGATCCGTAAGGCATTAAAACAGTATGAAGGAAATATTAGCCAGGCAGCTGAGGCCCTGGGACTGACCCGGCCGGCACTTTATCGAAGGATGGAGAAACATGGTCTTTAAGCATTTTCGATGGGGTATTACCTGGAGGGTCCTGGTGCTAAGCCTGGAATCGCTGGCCTTGATGTATTCCCTTTCGGATAATAGTTTGATCTTTACTTCTATACTCATAGGTGTGTTAATGATTATCCAGATCATTAATCTCATTAATTACGCCGAACAAATGAATCGTGACCTGGTGGATTTTTTTGAGTCGGTAAAATATTCGGATTTTACAAAGAATTTTAAGAGAAAAGGAAAGGGCTCATCGTTTAATGAAGTATACGAAGCCTGGGACGAAGTCGTAGGGCATTTTAATGAGATTCGCAGGGAAAAAGAAGAGCACCGCCGGTATCTTCAGATGGTTGTAGAGCACGTGGGCATCGGCCTGATCGTTTTTCGAAAAGATGGCCAGGTTGAGATGATCAATAAAGCCGGTAAAGAATTACTGAATTGCATAGCTATCCGGAATATTGACAGTTTGCCAGGGGAGATATCTGAATTACTTGATGAGTTGAAAACCGGACAGCGGAAAATGCATGTTTTTCAGAGCGAAGATTATGACGATCGTTACTTATCCTTCTTTGCTACCGAATTCAAGCGCAAGGGTCAGCTTTATAAACTGGTATCCATTCAGAATATACGTCAGGAGCTGGAAGATAAAGAAACCGAAGCATGGCAGGATTTGACCAGGGTTCTGACGCACGAGATCATGAATTCCATAACCCCGATCTCATCCTTAAGCGGTACGATCAATCAACTCTTAAATAATGGAAGTAAAGATACTTATTCGGATGATGAAACAATGGAGGATATCAAAGAGGGGGTTCAAACCATCCATAAGCGTAGTGAAGGACTCATCCAATTCGTTAATGATTATCGTGATTTTACCAAACTTCAAAAGCCTAACTTAAAGAATATTCCTGTTCAGGATTTGCTGAACAGGGTGTATAATTTGATGCAGAAGACCTATGAGGAGCAGGGGATTACATTAAAAAATGAATGGTATTCCTCAAAAGAGATCATGGTGGATGATATGCTCCTGGAACAGGTTCTTATTAATCTTCTTAAAAATGCGATGGAAGCCGTTCGGGACGTTGAAAAACCGGAAGTAACGTTAAAATGCTGGGAAGATTTTTATGCGAATCTTCATATTTCGGTCACTGATAACGGGGCGGGTATAAATAAAGATGAAATGAATAAAATATTTATCCCTTTTTATTCGACAAAGAAGGATGGCAGCGGAATTGGTTTAAGCCTGTCCCGCCAAATTATGCACCTGCACGGCGGAAGCATTACCGCCCAATCCGAACCCGGAAAAAATACGACATTTATGTTGACACTGAAATCGTAAAGTTGTCAGCGATCAGTACTCAGCCATCAGCTTCTTTAGCCTGCTGCTGACCGTTGAAAGCTGATCGCTGATAGCTTTTACTCAAAGGTTCGATTTCGTTTTTGGTTCTAAACCCAATTTATACGCGGGCCGTGTTGCTTCAACACGCAGGGAAGCAAAGGCAAATATAGCTATTAACCCACCGACAATGATATTATTCCACATCTGTATGGGGCCTGACATGAATCCCGCAATTCTGGAAGTCAGGATTATCCAAAAGCCGAAGAAGAAAATAAACATACCCAATTCAATTTTCCCTTCAGCCAGCATAAAACCTACAGTAAAAATGACGGCTCCCGATATAAGATTACTCCAGAACATAAAACCGGGACCAAATCCGATGATACCACTAAGTATGAGCCAAAGGGCAAAAATACCGATAATCCATCCATGCATTTTCAAATCATTATCCATCATTAGTCTCCTTTTCCGGGTTAATAGAAAATTCGATGCTATAACATGAAATAATAGGGTAAAAGTTTCAAGGGATAAAAAAATATGCAGGATTTGATAAAACGCGGATAACGCGGATTATGCAGATATTCGCAGATTTTTATAAAACCACAGAGCGCAGAGGGGAAAAATAGTGGTAAGTGTTTAGTGAAAACACATGCTACAATCATAGGCATACATTTTCCTACCACCAACTAACCTGTCATTTCGACCGAAGCGGAGAAATCTATCATGATCAATAACTTTATATCATTTCCAGGCTTATGAATGATTATAGCTTTAATAGATCCCTCCACGCTGGTCGGGATGACAGTTGGTGTGTTATCATTGGCTGGCAATCTACTACAAATCACCGACTATTACCCATCTACAAAATACGGCCTTTATAATATTTCATTTTCGCCTCTAATGCGGACACTTCTTTTGTTTTATTCCGTTTCCTGGCACCAATAAGGTACATTTTCATTTTTTTGAGTAATTCCTTTATCGTAGCCTGTGCCTGTTCGTTAGATAAAATCCCGGAATTAAGGATATTCTCCAGAGCTTTGATACGAAAACGGTCCATGCCCCAAAAGGCCCGGGAAAGTTGATCGGAATGACCGCCATGTTTGATGATTAGTTTCTCATTCAGATACAGAACCGGATATTTTGAGCATATCCGAAGCCATAAATCGTAATCTTCACAGGCCGGCAGGGATTCATCAAACAGGCCGATATCATCAAAAACAGAGCGATGGATCATCACAGCAGAGGGGGATATCCGGCAGAGAGGCAAGCACTTCTTATAAATGTATCCACCGTATTTTTTATGTTTCTTTTTTTGATTGACGAATTTTCCATTCCGTATCCATACTTCATTAGTATGACAGATCTTGTCGACGGATGAATCACGAAGGGCGGTAATTTGTTTTTCAAGTTTTTGGGGTTTCCACTCATCATCCGAATCCAGGAAAGCGATCCAGCTGCCATTCGACAACCCGATACCTTTATTCCGTGCAGCACTGACACCGTGATTTGTTTGATGACAATACCGGACATTCGGGAAATCATCTCTGATCATTTGCTCCGTCCCATCTTTCGAACCGTCATCCACCACAATTATTTCCGCAGGCTGTGCCGTCTGATTAAGGACCGAAACCAATGCTCTGCTAAGTAGTGATTTTCGATTATAAGTCGGAATAACAATCGAAACCGGTACTTCTTCCGAATCTCCCACTAAAGAATTAACCTGATTTATACTTTTTATGCCCTTCCTTAAAACCATTCTTAATTTTAGTAAATTATCACAGATATAAAATATCAAAAATGATAACAGCAATTATAAAGTGTTATTATGGCACCTTATTGCTCTATTTCC
>DATFMH010000081.1:0-5525 GCA_035267045.1 Balneolales bacterium | reverse complement strand
TTATTTGTTATATTATTATAAAACAGAACTTAATAAGGGGTTAGCTATTACTTTTTTTACATGATTAACTCAATTTAGTATATATGTGCACTGCTACTTGAGATATACCATGCATTATGAAGGGGACTTCTTATTAAGAATGCCCCCTTTTTTTTAAAATACTGATCTAAATAATACATTAGCTTCGGTATTCAATAGCTACCAGTAATTATATATCTGTTTTTTTGGTCAGTAAGTATAACTCAGTACTCCTTTAAAAAAAAGTGATCAACGCCAGTCAGCCATCAGTCCATTATCAATAATTTGTGTTCTGCCCGAACCATCAAGAGCCATTTTTAAAATTACCGGTGGCATTAATCCGTCATTTCTTTGATTCGTGAATATAATGGCCGAACCATCGGGTGAATAACGCGGATATAAATCATTAGTACCGTTGGCTTTATTTTGAGAAATGTTTACAACCCCTGAACTATCCGTGTTTATCATAAATATGCTGGCACTTAACTGACGTCCGGCGGCATTCTGATATTTAGAGACATCATAAGTGTATAACACTTTGCTGCCGTCAACAGAAAACGATGGACTGTCCAGTCGGCCCGGCTCGTTTCCAACCAGCATTTTCATATTTTTTCCAGAGATATCCATAATGTATATCTCTGTATCATAGATATTTTGTCCTATTGTAAGGCCAACAATTTTATCACCTTTAGAGGACACATCAATGTCTTTGAAATTTCGTCCGGCCGGTGCTGTGGCTATGAGCGTCAAATCCGTACCGTTTGCATCTATACGATATAGTTTATCATTGTGTGCGTAATAAAGTTGACGGCTATCGGGCGACCAGCAGAATCCGGTACCAAAGTTATTATAGCCGGTAACACCGACTGTAGTAACCTGTAACCGGTTAGATCCATCTACGTTCATGGTGTATATCTGTGGTTCAATGGTCTCATCGGATGTAAAGGCAATCTTTTTACGATCCGGACTGAATCGTGGCCACCAATCCCGATAATTATTATGCGTTAATTGCACAGCGGTGCTATCCGTACCATCCGATAAATAGATTTCATAATCTCCATCTATTCTACTGGCGTAGATATAAGGAAAATCCGGAATGACACGGGTTTTAAAACTCCATTCATCGCTATTGGCCGATAATGTTCCACGATGCGAAACGACTCCCCAATAATATACCGTATTATAGTTTAATTCAGCTATCTTATATTTTGTCTCAGTAATCTTATCAGCCACCTTCTTTTGAATAGGCGAATCATATTCATATAAGAATACATCATAAGTAACACCACCCGTACTATCACTTGGATCCTGCCAGGTGAGTGTTACGTTTGTTGATTGACTTTGTGCTTGTGTTTGCGGAGTCGGGTTTGAAGGAGGAGTCAAAAGTAAAGTCGGATCTGTTTGTTGTTCTATATACATTGTTGCCTGTGTCACCTCGTCACCCTTCACCGTCACCGTCACGGAATTATTTTTATAACCGTTTTTATATGTTGATATAGCATAATTACCAGCATCAAGGTTACTAAAAGTAAATTTACCTGTCTGTTCTGTTACTGTAGAACTGGTAGGTGGATTGGTTGTCACCTGAACACCTTTTAGTGGTTTTTGATCGTTAAAACCTAAAACAGTACCCTGAATCTCCCCTGTTGACGGCGGCTGAATAACAGGTTTATTACAGGCTAACAGTATACCGACCAATGCAATACCTGACATTAGCCAGGCTTTTTCTCTTACATATCTCATGATACCGTCTCCTTTTTCTTGATTTTAATCCTGAATAGTTGAACTAACCCTGTATAATTTGATTTTTCTTATTAAATATTCTTTTAATTCCTTTTTTCTAATGTGCTTAAAAATAGCAACGGTATTTTTTTAGTCCCTAATCATTAGATTTAATACTTTTTTATCTGTATATGATCTAACATCCCGAATCAGTCAACTTATACCTGATTACAACACACTCTTTCCGTATCATGTTTTTCTTTATCAATCTTTAATTTTCTTAAGCATATAAAATGCGGGTAGTTTTACCCACCCGCATTTTGTTGACCTTAATTATGCTGATTTATAGTGATAGCATTATGATCGCCTGATTGCGTGATAATGCTGGACAGGCCATTTCCATCCTGATGTTGCCGAATCCAGTTTTGGCTTCCATCTTGTTTAACCATGGTTACGTTGTTCATACCATTTTGCCATTGTGTGGCATAGTTCTTATCACCATTTTGATGGATTGTAGCACTGTTGGACTCCCCATTCATCCATTGACTAGCTTCATTTTTGTATCCGTTCTGAATGATATCAGCTAAATTGGTCTGATTCATTGTTGACGTCACTATTTGTGTCTGCACGGCTTTGTTTATATCACCAGCCTGCTTGATAGACGCTGTATTATTTTGTGTCCAGCCTCCACCGGATTGATTTTGCTTAGCATAGTTTTTATCACCATTTTGAGTGATCATAGCTTTTTTATTCAATCCGTCTTGTGATTGATATGCATCATTCTTGCTACCTTTTTGAATGATACTTTCAGATACGTGTTTACCATTGTCAGTGGACTGATTGGCATAGTTCTTATCACCATTTTGTTTGGCAAACAAATCGATCGTATACCCACTTTTTGAGGTCTGGTAACTTTCGTTTTTGTCGCCACGCTGATTGATCTCAGCATTATGACCGGAATTAGATCCGGGTGCATTTTGCATTATTTTGGCAACATTCATATGTCCGCGTTGATTAATCATGGCGTTGTCAGAAGTAGGAGTACTATTACCAGTTTGAATCTGCTGAATTAAAGCCTCATTTTCCTTACCTCTCTGATTGACCGTTGCATTTTGGGTAATATCATTATCGGCAACCTGCTTGATAGTGATCTTCCCCTGATTACCTCTCTGATTGACCGTTGCATTCTGATTATTACCTGTTTGATCAATATTCATCACGTGATAATGACCATGTTGATTTACATTGGCTGTATTCTGAGCCATTGATAAACTGACAGTTAACATCAGAGCAAAAATACTTAATGCTATTTTTTTCATGTTACTATTCCTTTATTGATTTACTAATTTAAACCGGATTCACTATAAAAATCTGATAGTCGTCCGGATGTTAATTATGTTTTACAGAATAGAAGTAGAAACAGCAGACCGCCTTTTGCTTGCTATTGATCTAGTCAATATTTTACAATCTGAGGCGGCGTTAGGGTACTCGGGCATTTTTACCTTATGGTAAAAAAGTTTCCCTGGCGCTGTCTTACTTTTTCTACTATCTGTATACTTCCCCTTTTATTGAATTATTTGTATCCCTCCTTTCATTTTATACGCTTTTATTACTTCGTTTTGTTGGTACCGAGATAAAATTTAATCCCAACATTACCCCTCCAAATCATATCATTAATATTTCCCTTCTTTACCCCGTCAAGGCCATCTTCCATTGAGTAAACATTTTTGAATTCGACATTGATACCCATATAGGGTGTTATGAATTGTTCAAATCCGATACCACCTGATATATAAGGAAACAGGTCCTCTCCCCGTGAAAAACCCGTTCTTCCAACTAATAACCCACCCCCGGCGATCAGATATACGGTGTTACTCATGTTTGGCAATATGTAATATGTCCCTTTCAACCCCACATAATTATATTCTTTTTCGAAAGCATTCCTGGCAGCAATATTTCCCAACCCTGCTTCCATGCCAATACCAAATTTTGGGTGGGGATAATAAGTAATATTCATTTCACCGGCCGGCCGTATTAGCGGATTGGGATAATTACCCTGATACCACTGCATGGCATAATTTATTCCAACTCCTACGCCTTCGCGTTTATTGGTTAAGTATCTTCCGAAGGAATCATAATTTTCTGAATCGTTCTTTTCTCGCTCATAATTTTTAAAAACGGATGAATTGATGTCATCCGGATTATTTAGATTCCATAATCCTTTGTGAACTCCTTCAATAATCAGGCTAAGCACTGCCTTTTCAATCGCCTCAGTTACCGCTAATGTAGTAGGTTCATTGAAACTGTAACCTGCTTCACCTTCAAGTAATTTGTCTGTATCCACGAAGCGAAATACCCCGGCATCCACCTTTTCTGATAGTATGGTTTTTGTAGTATAAACGGTCTTGAGAATCTTTCCGCTCTGTGTGGATGTTGCTCGCAAATAGATAGTTACCTGATCCTGTCGATATTGCCCGGAAGCGCCTATACCCAGATACCGCGCCCCTAATCCACCCGTCATTACGTTAGTATCGTAAGATATGATGCCTCCTTCAAGCAATACGCCGGCATACAGTAATGGAGGTAATTGAGGTAGTGTTTTCCCATCCTGTCCTTTGTACTGGGCACGCACCATCTGAATTACTTTACGTTCATTCAGCAAATTTGATAAATCTTCCCGCTCGATCGGAACAAACCAACCGGACTCTTCAAGAGCCCGTATTAAAATGGATGTCGCACCCTGTGTCACGGCCGTTGACCAACTGGCGCCGTTTTCGGATGATTTGTATTGACCCGTTTGATCACGAAAACGATAAGTAGCCACTATAATTTTGTCTTCGGGCGGTGGCAACTGTTTAAGTTCTTTATTAACAGATGTAGGACTCCCCAAGCGTGCATTTTCCGTCTTAAATGGGCTCAAATAATTTGCACATCCTGACACAAATGTTAACACTCCCCATAAACCAATTGAAATAATGACTCCCCTTTTAATCATCACATCTAACCATAAAATAAACATTATAAATAGGGTATTGTTATATTTGTTTCTTCACCTGAAATCTTATCGAAAATTGTAATACTTAATCCACCTGTACCAGGATTAATTTTTATATTGTAGTCGCCCAGGTCATAATTCCCTTGTTTTGTAATATTTAGATCTCCCAACTGTCCGGCTACCAATTTTTGAGATAGCTCACTAAGAATTTCACGCTGCAACGTCGACTTGAAATCCTGTAATGGATTAGTATCAAAAGGATTATAATCCGATCCGTTATCTTTATATGGATTCTGTAACTGAGCGGAATTCAATAACCACGAATAATTCATGGGATTGCCTCCAAAAGCCGGATTAATTGGCTGGTATACAAATTGCTGTCCGAATACGGAATGATAACCTAATACCACTATAAACAGGGACATTATCCCTACCCCCTTGTTGAATAACATCTTACTTCCCCCCTGATTTATTTCAATCGTAATTATTTGAAAATCGATTTATGATATATTTGTAAATATTGTCTGGAATATGCCACGGCTGCTTTTGCCGCTTCCTCAATAATTTCTATTCTGGGTTGTAAAAAATTCTGAAATACGGTTTTATCATCGATCACTACCATGACCTGTGTTCCAAGAGAAGGAACAGGTTTTTCACGTATAACTATAGTATAGTTAAGTACATGTTTTGGTGAATCCCATTCCTTATAAAAAATGTCATAGAAATCTTTCCCCAATTTAGATTGCGTCTCATCCATCACCAGGCCATCAAAATCAAGCAATGAATCATT
>DATFMH010000080.1:0-11791 GCA_035267045.1 Balneolales bacterium | reverse complement strand
CATGGGAATCCTTTCCTTTCTCCTTCCGGCAGCAGGCTGGTTATTCATAAAAGATTCGATGTACCAGGCAAAGAAAGGAACCGACTACCGGTATCAACTGGCCCGGTTTAAAAATAACGGGGACGTCTTTGCCGCCATGATCCGCCACCAACCGGCGGTTGCCCGGCATCCGGGTGACATGGGCATTACAATTGGCCATCCAAAGGCCAATAATACCCTTATTAAAGTATGTAATCCCTATTGTGGTCCTTGTGCCAAGGCTCATCCAAAGATCGAAGAACTGATTGATAAAAACGAGAATTGGCGGGTGCAGATTATCTTTACAGCTTCTGGTGATGATGAAGACCAGAAAACGGCCCCGGCGGCACATATGTTAGCTATTGCAGACCAAAAGGATGAAACTAAAACCAGAAAAGCCCTGGATGACTGGTATAATGCCGAAGAAAAGGACTACGAACAATTTGCTGCCAAGTACCCGATGAATGGTGAACCGGACCTGCAGAAAGAAATATTGAAGGCAATGGATACATGGTGCAAAGAGGTGGGGATTACACATACCCCGACCTTTTTTGTGAACGGGCATGAATTGCCGGGGCAATATGGAATTGAAGATTTAAAGTATATATGAAAGCAAAAGCAGAAATCTTCTGAATATTATTTGGAAGAAATAACTTTATTTTTCCGGGGTGCTTCCGATTAAAACAAGCAGTATTTCGGAAAAAACTAATCAAAGTAAGTGAACACATAATAGGAGTTATTATGAAAGATTTGGAAAAATTCAAGAACTTAGGCGAAATACTTAGTAAAGCACAACTGAAGAAGATTCTCGGTGGATATACATATACTGGAATTAAATGTTGTGATGCAGATGGGACCAATTGTAGTGCTTGTGTTCCATATTGTTGTGGTTGTACCTATGGTGCATCATCTTGTGGGGATAAGACGTGTTTCGATGTAGATTGTCCTTAATTGTCCTTCAATGTACTAATATTGAAATAGAGTGAGATGAAGTAACACATAAGCTGGCAATATGTTTAAAATAAGCATATTGTCAGCTTTATCCATGATATAGAATAGATATAACTTCCTATTTGGCATTGTCATAGCTAAACTTAAATATTATGCGATTCTTTTACTTTTGTACTTTTCTAAGTTCAGTAATATTAGTCTTGTTAGTTGGTTGTCAGAAAAAAAACGCTGGTAATGCTAAATATTCCGAATTTAAAATCAAAGAACTCAAAGAGTATCATACTTTGATATCAAATAAAAATTTATTGGTAGGTCTGCCGGTAAGATTAAGGTATGATACTAAAAACAAACATTTATTTATCGAAGATCTGTCCAGACAGAGAATAACTGAGATGGATGACAGTAATAAAGTTGTTCATGTATTTGGCAAAAAGGGACATGGTCCGGGAGAAGTAGAAGGAATTGACAACTTTTTTATTACCCAAAAACATCTTTTTATCGTAGATGGAAATCAGTATTTAATCGACAAGTATAGTCTTCGGGATGGGCGCTACATCTCTTCACTGGATTATGAACAATTTTTAAAGAATAAAATTCCGCCACATCCGCCACTTACTGACATTAATAATATACCATTTGTAACACTGAATGAAACTATATTACTTCCAACACAAACCAATGGCCGGTTTCTCTATGAAGAAATAAACTGGAAGGGAAAGAAACTTGCTGATATTGGAGCCATACCGAAGGGCTATAAAACTGAGAAAAATGAAGATACATATTGGTCGGACCTTGAACACAGGAACGTTCCGGCTCGGGATTTATGCGAGGCCTTTCCGGTTAATGACCGTGCTGATTCTGATGATATCTATCTGGTTTATAGCGCTATTCCTAAAATCGCAAAATATACTCTGTCCGGTAGGAAAATATGGGAACATAAGATTTCCCGTACGCCGGAAGTCGACTCTCTCATGATCAATTTAAGCATCAGGGCCAGAGTGGTCGAGAGCCATCCTAAGGTTCATGTTTCACTTATACCAGTCAGAAAATATGTTGCGGGGAGATGTGACCCGGATGGTGATTTATTCCTCATTACTTATACGGATCTGAATTTTCCAAATAAATATCACCTACCCATGTGGATACACCAATTTGATTCGGATGGTAAACTCGTTAAACGGTATAAAATTGTTTCCAAAGCTGATGTTGATTTATCTTTTTACCCGGCAATTGATTTTAAAAAGAATGAGATATTTGTCGCATTAGTTTTTAATAATATTGGTATCAGAACCTATCATTTCTAATAACGCTTATCGTGGGTACATATATGACATTCATAAATAGTATATCTGATGTTTAAATTCTGTACATATCTGCAATACGATCTGATCTCCGCCAATGAGAAGAGCATGAAGTTATATCAATGGTGGGTGTTGGACCCAAACGGCAAATTAATCGCTCGTTTTACCTGGCCACGGAATAAACCTATTCAGGAGATCAAAAACAAATATCTCTATACCCGGCAACCGGATACAGCAATGGGGAGTTCAGAGATCATGCGCTACCAGATTGAGATAGAACCAAATAAAAAGCGAAACAAATGAACATCATTCAATCCTATTGGTCCAAACCGGCGTTTCACAAAAACCAGGATTTCTCAAATAACCGGAAATTCGGTGGGTGGTTATCATACAAATATTTTTTATACAGCCTTTGTTTCAGTTGTTTAACGATCAAACGCCATCACAAAACACTCGATTTACATACGGATGATGACGGATATGATTTATTCATCAATAAATTAAAGCTGCCTTATGATAACGTCTCGTTGATATTAAACGAGTTGAATGGTGAAGATCACCGGTTGTGGGTGTTGGGAAAATTAAAAACCATTTTGCTACAGGATTATCCTTTTATTCATGTTGACAATGACGTTTTTTTGTGGGACAGTCTCCCGGATAATAAGTCCAATGATTTCATTATTGCACAAAGTGAATTGTTAATGCCTTCCATATATAAAAGGACACTAAAGCAGGTAGTTGATAATTTTGAATATGTACCCTCCTGCTTAACAAAAGAACCGGATTCGAGAACCAGAATAGCCAATATTGGTATAATGGGCGGGAATGATATTGAATTTTTTCATGAATATTGTAATCTGGCAAAAGACTTGTTGGAAAAAAACAGGAAAAACCTGGAAAAAGTTAATGTCGGTAATTTTAATCAGATCATGGATGAATATTTGTTCTACTCTTTGGCCGGAGAAAAAAAACAAAAAGTTCATCTACTATTTGATACAAATCCAAATGAGATCATTGCCCATCCAATGGATAATGTGTTGCGTTTTAATATGGTGCCCATTTTAGATAAGTATATTCATTTGGTAGCTTCCACGAAACAAAATAAATATGCCTGTGAACAATTGGAGATGCGTTTTGAATATGAATTTCCACAGTACTACCGTAATGTTCAATCGTTGTTAAAGGAACAATATGGCGCCTCCGGTAAAAATGAACCTATAGACGAAGAACGAAATAAGAAGCTAAAAGAGGTTATTCCAATCCTTTACAATAAAACGATAACAGATCTGATGAGCATGAAATTCAAGCTTCCCGAAAATGCTGAGATACGTGAAAACGAAACTTCACAAGATACGGCAGGATATGTTTTATTTATGATGGATCCGGTGAGTAAAAAAGAAACTAAAATACCATTAACGGGTACAGACCTTATTCTATCCTACTTTACAAATCCGGTTAGTGTCAATGAAATCCTGGAAGCTCTGAGGCAACAAGAACCGGAGATTTATGAAGAAGAATTTGAGATGAAGAAATTCAAGCTGCTGGATATCGTTACGGAAAAGATTATAGTCGAGGGGCTATTACAACTATCGAAAACAAACTGAACGTTTGCCATGGACAAAGAGTATGATTTTCTTATTGTAGGTGCCGGACTATTCGGAGCAGTCTTTGCCCACGAAGCTACCAAACAAGGGAAAAAATGTCTGGTTCTTGATAAAAGAAATCATACCGGTGGAAATGTACATTGTAAACAAATTGAAGGTATAACTGTACATGAATATGGCCCTCATATCTTTCATACTAATAATAAAAAAATCTGGAATTATGTAAATGCACTGGTTCCGTTTCAACCTTTTATCAATACACCTATAGTCAATTACAAAGGCAGAATGTTTAACCTCCCATTCAATATGAATACATTCACTCAGCTATGGGGAGTTATTACTCCTAACGAAGCCAAAAGAAAAATAGCCCGACAAGTTGCAGAAATAAATATCAAGGAACCTAAAAATCTTGAAGAACAGGCACTTTCATTAGTTGGAAAGGATATATATGAAATATTTATTAAAGGCTATACCGAAAAACAATGGGGACGAAAAGCAGTTAATCTACCTCCTTTCATAATAAAAAGAATACCTCTGAGATTTACGTTTAACAATAACTATTTTAATGATAAATACCGGGGAATTCCACGGGGCGGGTATAATGTATTAATTAATGCCCTCTTAAATATGATAAGCGTTTTACTGAATGTAGATTATTTACAGAATAGACAAGAATTAAATGATAAAGCAGAATGGGTCGTGTATAGCGGCCAGGTAGATGCTTTCTATGGCTTTAGATTTGGCAAACTTGATTACAGGAGTCTTCATTTTGATCATAAAGTTATTCATACTAATAATTATCAGGGAAATGCAGTTATTAATTACACCGAAAGCCAAATTCCATATACAAGAACGATTGAACATCAATTTTTTGATCGGATGAATATTAAGAATAAGGGAAAAACAGTGGTTACATGGGAATATCCCCAGGAGTATAACGGAAAAAATGAGCCTTTTTATCCCATTAATAATGAAAAGAATATGAAAATGTATAAAGAGTATAAATATCTCGCTGATAATGAGCCCAAAGTACTTTTTGGTGGTAGACTTGCCAAATACAGGTACTATGATATGCATCAGGTGATAGGGTCCGCCTTAAAAATGGTTCGGGGTATATTGGCAGAAAATTTATGTTGTTAATGATTTTAGCTACAATAGAACTCGTGCTTCAATTTAATGTCAACAATAATATCATATGTTATGAAATCTAAATATATTTTTATTATTTCCAGTATGAGGTCCGGATCAACTTTATTGAAAGCATTATTAGCCACTCGCAATGATATTATGCACTTTCCCGAAATGCCTTTTAATCGGGCCACAGAAATAAGTTCAGAAAAACCCATGATACTTATAAAATGTCCGGCTTATTATGGAAAATTTGATTACCCCGAGCTGCCAAATATAATCTCAAAAAAGATAGTATTATTAGAAATCCCTATGATACAGTTATTTCGCTGCAACATATGAATCTTGAAGTATCTCCCAAAAAAGCAAGAGAAATAAATGATGAATTAGTTATGCTGTCCTATTGGGCAATAATTTATCAAAACATACAAAAAAAAATTAATATTGACGATAAAGATGTTTTATTAGTAAAATATGAAGAAATAATTAATAATTGCATAGATACAACATCTAATATTTTTAAATTTGCAGGTTGTAAAAATATACATGGAACCGATCATTACTCAAAACCTGAAAATTATAAGTGGAAATGGGGAAGTGATGACGGTGGTAACGTCATAAAATCTTTAAAAGTTCAGAATTTTAAAAGAAAAAGGATAAATCAAAAATTAATAAGTTTAATTGAAAATATTCCAGAAGTTCAAGATCTATTAATAAGTTATGGGTATAAAAAGTAAAAGATTAATTTAATTAATTAATAATACTATGTAGAAAAATATAACTACTAAGGGTACAACAAATGCGTTTTCCCCACTACAAACAATTTGATGCGATGGATTGCGGTCCCACATGTCTTCGGATGGTGGCTAAGTTTTATGGTAAGAGTTATACATTACAAAATCTGCGTATGAAAAGCGGAATCACCCGGCAAGGGGTTTCTCTGCTGGGCATCAGCGAGGCAGCCGAGACGATCGGGTTTCACACGGTGGCGGTCAAAACAACCCTGAATACTATCCAACAGGAAGAAGCCTTCCCGTTTATCGCCCACTGGCGGCAAAATCATTTCGTGATTGTCTATAAGGTCCGCAAAGACACGGTCTACGTCGCCGACCCGGCCAAAAGCAAATTAACTTATACCAAAAAAGAATTTCTGGATGGGTGGATGGCCCCTAAAAATGGCGAGCAGGCTCTGGGCATCGCTCTGCTGCTGGAACCCACGCCCAAATTTTATGCGGAGAACGATGGGGAGAAGCAAAAACTCAATTTCCCCATTCTTTTAAAATATATTCTCTCATACAAAAATCTGCTCTTTCAGCTGGTCCTCGGCCTACTGGTGGGAAGCCTTATTTCACTCATATTCCCCTTTCTGACGCAATCCATCGTAGATGTGGGAATTAATGGGCGGGATATCAATTTCATCGACCTGGTACTGATCGCTCAGCTTATGCTCTTTTTGGGCCAGACATCGGTCAATTTCATCCGAAGCTGGGTCCTGCTGCATATGAATACCCGCATCGATATCTCCATCCTCTCCGATTTCCTGATCAAACTTATGCGACTTCCTATCGCGTTTTTTGATACGAAAATGGTCGGAGATATCATGCAGCGTCTGGATGATCACCGCCGAATCCGCAGTTTCCTGACCGGTCCGACTCTCTCTACCTTGTTTTCGTTTGTAAATTTCATCGTTTTTTCAATTGTGATCGTCATTTACAGCGTGAAAATCTTCTTTATTTTTATACTTGGCAGTGTGTTATATGTACTCTGGGTGGTACTTTTTCTCCGTTACCGTAAAAAACTGGATTATAAACATTTTTACGTGGCTGCCGAAGATCAAAGCAAACTGATTCAGTTGGTCTATGGCATCCAGGAAATCAAGATGAATAACAGTGAGATTCCCAAACGCTGGGAGTGGGAGCGTATTCAGGCCCGACTGTTCCGTGTGAGTGTCAAACAATTAGCCCTTTCCCAGTATCAGCAAGGCGGCGCGGTATTTCTGAATCATGCCAAGAATATCTTTATCACCTTTTTTGCGGCCATCGCCGTGGTTAAAGGACAAATGACCATTGGTGCCATGTTGGCTATACAATATATCATCGGCCAACTGAGTGGTCCGATTGAACAATTTATCTCGTTTATCCGCAGCGGTCAGGATGCACTGATTAGCCTGGAGCGACTCAACGAGATTCATACCATGGAGGATGAAGAGCCGGAAGGGATCCCAAAGATCAGTTATTTACCCGAAGATCGGACGATTCAGGTAAATGATGTTAGCTTTAAATATCCGGGTGCCGGGAATGAGTTCGTATTGAAAGAAATTACCTTAACTATCCCACATGGCAAAACAACGGCAATCGTCGGGGTGAGCGGGAGCGGAAAAACCACCCTGCTTAAATTGCTCATGAAATTTTATGACCCAGTAAACGGGGAAATCCATTTGGGTGAGCATAAACTACAAAATATCAGTCATAAGATTTGGCGAAAGCATTGCGGAGTCGTGATACAGGACAGCTATATTTTCTCTGATACGATCGCCCGCAATATTGAGGTCGTGGATGAACTCCCGGATATAAAAAAGCTGAATTACGCTTTAAAAACTGCCAATGCCCTTGAATTCGTGGAATCCCTGCCACTCGGAACAAACACTAAAATAGGCGCCGAAGGGACCGGTTTAAGCCAAGGACAGCAACAGCGGATCCTAATCGCCCGTGCGGTGTACAAAGATCCTCAATTTATATTTTTCGACGAGGCCACTAATTCCCTTGATGCCAATAATGAAAAAGTGATTATGAACAATCTTCACGATTTTTTTGAAGGGAAAACCGTGATCGTGGCCGCTCATCGGCTGAGTACGGTAAAAGATGCGGATCAGATCATTGTACTGGATGAGGGAAAGATCAAAGAAATAGGAACCCATGAAGAGTTAACCGCGCTGGAAGGCGACTATTTCGAATTGGTACGGAATCAATTAGAACTCGGAGGATAGAACACAAATGATGCGAATGATACCATTTTTCGCATATTTTCACCTCCGGTGATACAAAGAGTTTATACAAAGGGAAAAAGAATAATGGTGTTTTTACATTTAAATGGGAACTATGGATTAATAAAAAAGAGAACATGATGATATAAAACCAATACATGTAACCGCCTACGGACCCCGGTCGTCTATCGTCCGTCGTCCATGGTCATCCAGGTCACCAACAACCAACAACCACCTATGCCCAAAAAAGAACTCAGTATACAGGATCGTGCCAATCTTCGGAGCCAGGAAGTGCAAGAGATTATCGGGAATCCCCCACATTGGCTCATTCGCTGGGGGATCGGTTTATTCTTTGCGGTACTGATTATGCTGCTTGGATTAAGCTGGTTCATCCATTACCCGGATACCGTTTCGGCCGATTTCACGCTGACATCTCTGAATGCTCCCAAACCCGTCGATGCCCGGATAAGCGGTAAACTTACCCAATTATTGGTGAAGGACAATGCCCAAGTCCGGAGTGGTCAGATTCTGGGATTCATTCAAAGCACGGCTGATCCCCTACAGGTACTGAAACTTGATCAAGTCACAGACTCTCTTATTAATGACCTCAACCATAATCAAGTACAGAATAACTCTCAGTTCAAACCCAACCAATATAACCGGTTGGGTGAATTACAAACAGATTTTCAGACATTTAACCAAGCCTTCTTGCAATTTAAATCCTATCTGGCATCGGGATATTACCAGCATAAGAAAATGATCTTAACACATGATCTGCAGTATCTAAATCAACTACATCAAAATCTAATGGATCAGCAAGAAATTGCTCAACAAGACCTTAGATTATCAAAAGACAAATTTGCCGTTCAGGCTACACTGGCAGTGAGAAAAGTTATTGCACCGATCAAATTTAAGGAGGATAAGAGCCAATTATTATCCAAACAGATGCCTTTATCACAATTGAAAGCATCCATTATCAACAATGAAACCGCCCAAAATGACAAAAAAGATCAATTACTTGAATTGGACAAAACCATCTCCGAACAAAAAATTACTTTCCTGCAGGCTTTGAATACCTTAAAAAGCCGTATCGCCAACTGGGAGTACCAATATGTTCTCAGGGCTCCCGTTTCCGGTACTATCAGTTTTATCTCTTTTCTGCAAAAAAAATCAGAATATACAGGCCGGCCAGCCTTTATTTTATGTAAAGCCACCCAACACGCATTATATCGGACTCATGTACATCCCGCAGTTTAATATGGGAAAGATTGAAAATGGTGACCGGGTCATCATCAAATTTTCCGGTTATCCCTTCCAGCAATATGGCAGCGTGCGCGGAACGATAAAAGCTATATCGTCAGTACCTAAAAATTCAAAATACATGGTGAAAGTTGGGCTTCCGGATGGACTAACTACCGGTTACGGGAAAAAATTAACCTACCGGGAAGGAATGTCTGCTTCTGCGGAGATCGTAACTGCTAACAGGCGGCTGATTGAAAAATTCATTTACAAAATCAGGAAAACTACTTTAGGTAAATAAATTTATGAATCCTACATATGTTTTTATTGTTTGTAGTATGAGATCTGGTTCAACATTGCTGAAAGCCTTAATAGCTACCCGTAAAGATGTTGCTCATTTTACTGAAATGCCTTTTACTGAAGCATTAAATATCTCACATACAAAACCATTCATACTAATAAAAAAACCAGCCTTCCTGGGAGAATTTAATTATCCACAATTACCAAATATCAATTCAAAGAAGATAATATTAATTAGAAATCCTAAGCTTTTATGGATACGAATAAAAAGAAATTAAAAACTCATTAATTTAATTTTTAAACCATAAATTTTATTTTTGGCTATACTCATATACTTATCATAGATTTAGATAAATTCCAATTTGCTGTTACGACGCCCTATAACGACTTATATGATCATCCTTGCCGTCATGATATTCGGACTAGTGGCGTTATCGCGGTTGTCTGTTAATCTACTTCCGGAAATAAATGCGCCGGTATTACTTATTCGCACACAATGGGATGGCGCTTCGGCCCGGGAAGTGGAACGTACGGTCAATGAACGGCTGGAAGCCTCTTTGAGCACCATAAACGGCGTTCAGCATGTGCAGTCGATTGCCAAACAGGGATTAAGCCTCATCTCTCTTCAGTTTGGATGGAATACGAATATGAACCTGGCTTTTTTGAATACACGAGAAAAGCTCGACCAGGTGCAATACTCCTTTCCATCGAATGTGAGTCGACCCGAATTGATCCGTTCGAGTCCTTCGGACGCGCCGATTGCCGTTTTAAGCGTTACTTCCAAATCCAGCAACGCCAACAGCTTTAACACAAAAATGGAGCTTCGCCAATGGACCGACCAGGTGCTTACCCGCCGCCTGGAGCAGATCGATGGCGTGGCCCAGGCCGTTATGGTTGGTTCCGTGCAGCCTGAGGTTCAGATCCATTTCAACTCCAAAGAACTGGATCAATATGGTCTGACTCTTACCCATGTTCAACAAGCTATACAAAATGCCAATCGTTTCTCTTCAACCGGTCAATTACGGGACGGCTGGTACCGGTATTCCCTTAAAATAGAAAGCAAGCTGCAAAGCCTGGACGAAATTCGTCATCTGCCAATAGCCAAACTGGGCACATCCAAAATACTGCACCTGGATGATGTAGCTACCATCCATATGGGGCAACATACGCCGACATCCTTCTCGCAGCTCGATCAACAATCCATTCTTTCCGTCCTGGTCAAGAAAGACTACGGCAGTAATACGGTCCGTGATTTTGACAAGATAAAACCAATCCTGAAATCACTTAAACAGCAATACCCTGATATCAAAGTACAGGTGCTCACCGAAACGGCTTCTACAATACGCAATACCATCAGCAATTTATTGCAGACTTTACTTGTCGGTGGTATTTTGGCGTTCCTCATCCTTTTTATCTACCTGAGGGATCCCCGTATGCCCCTTTCCATCGGTATCTCCATCCCGATCAGTATCTTCCTTACGTTCCTGGTGATGTACCTGGCCAATATCCAGTTGAATATTATTTCACTCAGCGGGCTCACGCTCGGCATCGGTCTTTTGGTCGACAACTCCATTGTAGTGTTGGATAATATACAACGCCACCGGAAGGTACATCCCAATAATATGCTCCGGGCCGCCGGTGATGGAACACGTGAAGTGGCCATGGCTGTGACAGCTTCCACCCTGACGACCATATCCGTATTCCTGCCCCTGGTATTTTTAGGAGGATTCCAGGGCGTTTTCTTCCGGGACCAGGCCCTGACCTTATCCATCAGTTTGGTCGCTTCCCTTTTGGTTGCCATTATAATCCTCCCCGTATTAGTCGTACAGTTACAGAAAGGCCGTTCTCATCCAAACTGGGATCGTGATTATTCGTTTGTGGTGAAAGTGCAGGATGCTTATGAACAGGGACTACAATCTATACTTCGTCATCCATTAACCGGGTTGAGTATTTTTGTCGCCGGTATCCTTTTAGCCGCAGCCGGTTTCATCTATCTGCCCAAAAATGTTTTACCTTCGATGCCGGCCAAACGTTTGGAATACCGCGTGACGTTACCGGCCAATACCAGTTTGAAAACGTCCCATTTTGTAGCCGGACAGATGATCACAAACATTCAAAAAAAAGCACATACACAGAACGTCTTATCTCTGGGGGGCTACACTGATCAAACAAATCTTGCCGAATTATCCGAAGAAAGCCTGAACCGGTTCCGGATTGAAATACCGACAACAAATGCCAAACAGACACAACGCATACGTGATGTCCTG
>DATFMH010000079.1:0-4981 GCA_035267045.1 Balneolales bacterium | reverse complement strand
TTTTGATGGATCGCGCGGCGTATTTTCAGAAGCGGAACCGTACAATTCCAATACATGAAACAGGGTGAGTTCGCTCTCAAAGATACCGGCAATAGTCACAGCCAATGGTAAACCTTCGAAGGAGGTCTCCGAGAGGTCGGTTGGAAGCAGAATTTTCTGAATACCATGTTCGGGCATCTTTCCGGGCACACTCAATACCGGGATATTGGAATGCCGGATAACTTTTTCAGTGATAGTACCCCATTTAAGGACTCCATCATCGTGGGCCCCACGGGCTCCCATGACGATCATATCATACCCGTCATTATTAGCCATAGTGATGATATCTTCCGAAGGCTTGCGGTCGATAACGACAATACTTTTTCCCCGGTAGGGATTAGGAATATACTGTTTGATATCCTCTTCGGTCATCTGCCTGGCTTTTTCCACCAGGTGGGGATAGATGTCCCGGTCCATATCGAAGGGCAGGCCAAGATTGGATATGCTTTCGGTTAGATATTTCATGGAAGGCACAACGTGGATGAAATCGATTTGTGCATTAAAACGCTCAGCCATCTCCCTGGCATATTCATAAGCCACTTTTGATCCACTCGAGAAATCGGTAGGGACCAGAATCTTTTTCAAGTTAATCATAGTATTCGAAAATCATTTATACATAAATAAAAGCGATGATTACCGGTACATATCCGGTAAGATCATGATGATCAGGTTATTGTAAGCCCGATACTGTTATAATCTACGATTCATGTTAATAAATCGCTATCATAAATAATGTAAGGAAAAAGGAAACAATAATTTGTCGCAGAGGCAACATTATGTCTCAACGATACCTTGCTGGTTTGCCACCCAATCTATTAATACGACAAGAAGTAATCCTCCGAGTATACTGAATAGTGCCCGGTAAAAAGAGCTTCGGCCGTTCGTCAGCCTGTTGTCTTTCGAAAGTTTACTGATTTTGGGCCAATATGGTTCGGTATGAATCAATTTCTTTTTAACGGTCTGCAATTGAATCTTCTGTTTCTCCGAAAACATTCCCGGATTCACGATATCGCCTAACCGCTTGTATTCCTGTTGCATAGGATTCTCCGGATTCTTTTTCAATTCCTGTACAACCGGGTTTTGTACCGAAACAATTTGAGTACGAATAGTCTCGGTGTAATGTCGGATTTGAAAAGGCCAGATCACATATAGTGAGCCGATCAGGAAACCTACGAGGACGCTCAGTGTGAAGGCGTGCCAGCGGTCGAGGAACCAGGATAACAGGCGTGAGAATAAGCCGATGCCCGTGATCATCCCTAAAATAAAAACCAATAAGATAATACCGGCCGATACCGTTTCGGACCCGCCTATTTTACCGAACTGGTTCAGAATAAATGTGTATTTACGCAGTATGAGCAGCAGGAATGATCCGGAGATACCCGGCAAAATCATAGCGCATATGGCTACGGCTCCGCTGAAGAAAATGAAGAAATAATTATCGGGGGTACTGGTCGGGACCAGCGTGACGACCCAGTATCCGATGGCGACACCCAGGAGGAGAAAAAGGAAGTGTTTCCATCCGAATCCTTTAATATTCTTCAGGAGTAAATAGATGGATCCGAGTATAAGGCCAAAAAAGAGTCCGTATATGGGTTCCGGGTAGGTATACATGAGTTTAGGCAGCGGCACGATTCGGGTAAAGAAGATGAATGCCATAATAATGCCGCTGATCAGTGCGACCAGGAAACGCCAGTGGGTGCGGGTGAAAAAACGGTTGAAATGGAGTGTGCCGAAATCCTTTATCGCCCGGATGTCCACACTTTTGATGGCGTGAATGAGACGCGAATAGATACCGAGTATAAGAGCCATTGTCCCGCCGCTCACACCGGGTATGACATCAGCTGCACCCATCAGGAACCCTTTTAATACCAATCCGGGCATCTCTTTCCATCGGGTGGAGTCGGTTTTCCCTGTTTCTTCTTTTACCTCAGTCTTGCCGCCTGTTTCCGAATGATCCACTTTTATCGTTTAATTTAGTTGTCATTAGAAGACTAAGGATACAAAATCAGCCATTATCATCCCACCCTTTTTTACCAATAAGTGGGACAAATTTGAAGTTCGAAAAACGTTCTTCTTCGATTTCATCTTCTGAAACACGGATGATACGTAACATCATTTGTTTTTCTGAATCTCCAACAGGAATGATCAATCGTCCGCCGATGGCTAACTGCTTCTCAAGATTTTCGGGCACTACCGGGGCCCCGGCTGTTACGATGATTCCGTCATAGGGAGCATAGGCCGACCAGCCCATCGTGCCGTCACCACATTTGAGCATGGCTTTATATCCGATTTTCTCCAGGATCTCCCGCGCTCGCTCGTAAAGCTCACGGTGACGTTCAACGCTGTAAACTTTTGCTCCCATTTGACATAGTACGGCACTCTGATATCCTGAACCTGTACCCACCTCCAGAATTTTATCGCCTTTTTCAACTTGCAGCAGTTCTGTTTGGCGTGCCACAGTGAATGGTTGTGATATCGTCTGTCTTTTTTGAATAGGAAGGGCCGTGTCCTCATAAGCACGATTTTGCAGGGCGGTATCAACAAAGAGATGCCGGGGGATGGAACCGATAGCATTCAAAACGCGTTGATCGCGTATACCTTTTTCATACAGCTCCTCGACAAGAGCATGCCGACGGCGCTTGAATTTTAACTCATTACTTCTATGTCGTCCTAACATATTATTCTGCCCCTTCCGGAATAATTGCAATCATGATCATGACCTAAGATAATCAAACGTTTCAATTAATTTGAAATTCCTGCCGCTTCAGAGAACTTTTTTTATCCTAAATCCCTTATAACAATAAAGTTGATCAGTTTTGTTGATCAATCGGAATAATTTTAACTGATTATATATAAACATTAATTCAAGAAATGATATTCAATAAAGAAAACTGACGATGGACGATTGACCATGGACGGTGGCCATTTAGAGCTGATAAAAAATAGTATATCTTTAATTACTGATATTATGTATGGTTTTTAATTAGTATCGAAATGAAGAAATATTCTCCTGCCAACTCCCGTCTAAGGCTTATCGTCCATCGTCATTAGATTTTTGCGACTTCGATCGTTCACATCATTTCGTAAATCGGAATTACGTTTTATTAGTAAATAAGAAGATGATATTTGAGTATATGAGATATTTTTGTTTTACTCACTCTTTTGCGGATAAAAATTATTCAACTTTTTATTTCTGCGATTGAAATCATAGACATTTTTCACGAAAGTATTCAGGAGGAATTTCATGCACATTGGAATTATTGGAACAGGAAGCATGGGAAGCGCCCTTGGTAAACGACTATCGGATGCCGGGCACCAGGTATTTTACGGTTCTATTGAGCCGGGTACGGCAAAATCGATATCCGATATGATGGGTTCGAGTGTACAGGGCGGTTCCATTGCTAATGCAGCTGAATTTGGGGAAGTATTGATGCTGGCTGTGCCGTGGGTCGGCGTTGAAAATAGCCTGGATGAAGCCGGTGATCTTCAGGGACGCGTAGTAATTGACTGTACGAACCCGTTTAAAGCCGATTCTTTTAATTTAGTGTTTGGGAATGAAGGATCGGGAGCTGAATTTATTGCTGATAAAGTAAAAGACGCCCAGGTTGTGAAGGCATTCAATACTATTTTTGCACAAAATATCATGCGCGCGGAAGAATTCGGTGATAATAAACCATCTCTATTCTATTGCGGTGATGAAGATTCGGCCAAGGATATTATTATTGAATTAGGAAATGATATCGGCCTTGATCCAATCGATTGTGGTGACCTGACTCATGCCCGGTATTTGGAGAATATGGCCTCCTTGTTATTCCGTCTTGCCGATGTAGAAGAAGAGGGACAAAAGCTGGCGTATAAACTGACCAAAAGACCTGGGTGAGAGAAATGGTAATCGGTCAGACGGTTCAAAACCGTCAGACCGATAAAACGCTTATAAAATAAGAAAGCTGAAATATTTAGCCACAGATTATCGCAGATAAGAACGGAAACCGGAGAACGGAAACCGGAAATCGGAAAAAAGCCATAGTTGACGGATAACTGGCCACCAGCTATCATCAAATAAAACAAAAAACAGTCATCCCGGATCCGGGATCTCGTGAATTGGGGCTATAAGTCTAATCTCTTACACAAACCTGTCATCCCGGCCAGCGCGGAGGGATCTATTAAGACAAGAGACTTTCACCGGTTTATAAATGGTATGAAGTATCCATTCGTTGTTAGATTCCTCCACTATGGTCGGAATGACAGCGTTGGGGGCTGGTGGAATAATGTACAAAAAACAGGTAATAAACACTGCTCACGGTCTTTTTGATCCTGCTGGGAAATCTATCAACGAATGGGGGCGTTTATCATGCTTATTACTTGTGAAGGACAATTGCCGTTACGGATTCCTCCGCGATGGTCGAAATGACAGATGGAGGTGGCTTTTGCATCGGGGAGCTGCAAGCAGCTATTAAAACCCTTTGAGGTTTAGGAATACTTATTTCCTTCTCACCGGGTTGTACCCGATACTATTTATGTTGAAGCCCAATCTGTCTTCTGAATGACTTATTATTCTTGGTGATTGAGTTTTTATCTGGCATCCGGCATCGCAAAATTACTCATTGCTAATTACTCATTGATCAATTATAATAAGGTATTTTACTGTCATATTGGTAATATAATTGGTTATGGAAGAAATAGGGAAGATCATACAGTATCACAGGAAAAAGAGTAATCTCACGCAGAAAGAGCTGGCTTTACTGGCAGGGGTCGGAAAAACAGTCGTATTTGATATAGAACACGGCAAAGAGACTGTACAATTTGCCACATTGAAAAATGTGTGTGATGTGCTGAGTATCACCATCGGGTTGGAGAGTCCTTTAATGAAACAATATGAACGGGAGAAACGTGGTGAGAAAAGCTGATATCTTCATACATAAAATGAAAGCAGGGTTACTGA
>DATFMH010000078.1:0-11766 GCA_035267045.1 Balneolales bacterium | reverse complement strand
AAACCCAATATCCTGAAAGGAATACTCTTCGGTTTTTTACCCTCTTTATGGGTATGGCTCGTACTTGCACCTTATATGGATCAACCGTTGTTTCACGGTTTTGCCATTAAAGCTATCGCTTTCCCAATTCTATTCAACTGTCTGATATGGGGTACATTTATCGGATGGTATGGGAATAAATATTTGAAAAGTTAGCGTTTTTTGTTTTACGATATTAGGTGTTAGCATTAATGTGATTGTAAGGTTTTTAAATTTACAATCCGTACTCTATGCTCCATGCTCCATAATCCCATAATATTTTCTTAGCCACTCAGACATATGCTCATAATGTGACCCCTTCCAATATACCTTTTGGCATCGGTCACATTGGTGATATTTCTCATAATATTTCTTAACCCCTGGTGGAAGCTGATCTGCCACTTTTTCTTTCGCCACCGGCCGAAGCATTCCATTACATGACAAACATCTTGTGAATGGGTCCATTTGAGAATATACATCGAAAGTCAATAGAATCTCATCGGTTTGATTGATGGGATCAGTATTTCTCATCCAATGTCCATACTTAATTTTTGTCTGCTTCAACAGGTCTATATCACGGGTTAAGATAAACCGTTGTTCACGACAACCTATTTCTGTTATTTGAGGATCGTCATAAGCCGAATCATATAACGTATCAATACCCAGCATTCTCATAATCCGGGCCAATTTCCCAAGATGCACATCCAATACAAAACGAAGATTATCAGGTGATTCCGGTTGTAAAGGGTACTCCGTAGACGAATTTAATTTCCAGTTAGCAGGATATACATCTACCTGGTCGCCGTTTGTTATTTGTTGTTCAAATGAAACAATTTCGCCATTCAGCATAATAGAACCTACTTCAGGATGTGGAACACCAAGTGATTCGAGGGTGTCTTTAACTGCCGGGCTTCCGTTAAATGCAGCCCATATAACCTTATCACGCTTTGCCGGCTTAAAAAAGTCATTTAATCCATAAAAAAAATTGAATGATGCTTTATTTAATGTCTTCAATATCAATTCCTTTATAATTCATAACACATTTCACTCTATTTTACAGGAATTCAATGAGCAATTATTAGAAATATTAATATCTTATACTAACATTTTAGATCATCAGTTATATATTATCTATTGCTATATGCAAGGTTTCAATGATTACTGGCCATCTTTATATGTATTAAGACAATACTTACCATTTTATTGAACATAATATATCATTGTAAATTACAGCAGAGTTTACTAAGCTTCGTAAACTTATTAAGTCATCTATCAGTCCATTAATCTTTAAATTTGAATGGTAATTTTGAATAAGGATCAAAAAGGGGGCTTTACATAATAAATTAATTGCTACGATCTATTAACTAAAAGTTCATTTGTAACCTTTTAAATACCATGTAGAAGGACGTTTATGGTCGAATAATTCAGACTCGTTTATTTTGAGTTTGTTTCATTTTTAATTAGTTTTCAAAGAATTTTTGACCTATGCTCCTTTTATATTTCGACACCTTTTTAGGCTAGTAAAACGGGTAGATTATATATCAAACAAAACTTTATGGATTTATTTGAAAAGTTAGATTGCAGCAGAAGTCCACTTGGACCATTCACATCAAGCGGCTACGGTTATTATACCTTCCCTAAGTTGGAAGGGCCTATCGGACCAGAAATGACATTCAACGGTAAAAAAGTCATCGTATGGAGTGTCAACGATTATCTTGGTGTAGCCAACAATGAAGAAATCAGAAAGATTGATGCTGAAGTTGCTGCCAAATATGGTTTCAGTACGCCCATGGGCGCACGCTTAATGACCGGTAATTCGGAACAACACGAAACTCTTGAAAAAGAACTTGCTGAATTCGTTCACAAGCCGGCTGCTTTTCTTTTTAACTACGGCTATCAAGGCATTTCCAGCATGATTCATTCCCTCGTCAAAAGGGATGATTATTTAATTTATGATGAATTGAGTCATGCCTGCATTGTAGATGGGAAACAATTAGCCGTATGCAATAAATATGTATACAAGCATAATGATATCAAAAGCCTCGAGAAACAACTACAACGTGTCTCTAAAGCTGCCAAACCGGAAGCAGGTATATTAGTAGTAACGGAAGGCGTCTTTGGCATGACAGGCGATCTCGGTAAACTTCGCGAGATCATTGCTCTCAAAGAGAAATATAACTTCCGTCTCCTTGTTGATGATGCTCACGGTTTTGGTACCCTGGGTAATGACGGATCGGGAACAGGTACCGAATTAGGTTGCCACGAAGGTATCGACCTTTATTTTGGTACTTTTGCAAAAGCTGTGGCTGTAATTGGTGCATTTGTTGCTACCCAACCCGAGGTTGTCGAATACCTGAAAGCCAATGTACGCAGCCAGATATTTGCCAAATCACTTCCTATGCCAATTGTGGTATCAGCTCGTGAACGCCTGAAAATGATTCGCAGGCACCCTGAGTGGCGGGAGAAATTATGGAGCAATGCACTGAGGCTTCGGGAAGGACTGAAGAAACTGGATTATAATGTACTTCCCTCGGAGAGTCCTATAACACCGGTCCTGACCAAAGGCAGCACTGAACTTGCTCAGAAGATTATGCTTGAATTACGTGAAGAGCACGGTGTATTTGTGAGTGGCGTAGCTTATCCTGTTGTACCCAAGGGACTCGTTCTCTTGCGACTCATACCAACGGCACGTCATACGAATGAACAAATTGATAAAACGATCGAAGCGTTTGACGCTATCCGGGACGTCGTATTTAATGAAAGTGAGAAAGTAGTGCTTGATTAAGCCTATTATTTAAAAACACTTCACTAATTTAAAAAGCCCTGCATGTTATATCATGCAGGGCTTTTCTTTTACAATCTCATAATGATGATACATCAATCATCAATCGTCACTGGTAAATATTTTTTTAAGTTTCCCGAAAATACCTTTTTTCTTCTTACTGTTCGGACCCGAAACAACTTTATTAGACATCAATGCTTTTTTAGTGGCATGAGCATCCCTTAACGATTGACGCTGACGTTCCCGGAACGACTTCTGACTTTCTTTCTTAAATTTCGGTTTCCTGCGTCGTTTCCCTTTATACCTCTTTTTTGATGTATCTGTTTGATTATCATCCGGCGTATTTTCATTTGACCGGGGCTTACTCTTGCTGTAGTTACGACGCTTGGTTTGTTTTGAGTATTTTCTGTTCTTGTTTCCGGACTTTGAGTTATCGGATTGATCTTTCTTATCAGCCTTATCTTCTTTCGCGTTACCTTTACGATCCGCACTTTGCTTTACAGGGGCTGACTTTTGCTGGCTCTTTCTATTCCGATTGTTATTAGATCTGCGTTTACGATTATTTTGTGGCTTTTTAGTGTTTTTTGAATCGTCAGCCGGTTTATTTTTTTTGTTCGAATTCCCGGAAGTTGTCTTTTTATTACTATTCCTCTTGGTATTACCCTTGACCGGTTTGGACTTATTTTTACTTTGATGGCCGTTGTTGTTTATCGCATTCGGTACAGATAATATTTTAAGTTCATCTCCTACGATATGTTTTATCTCCTTCAAACGTCCCTGATCTCTTTTAGATACAAATGTCACAGCGTGTCCCGTAGCCTCCGCTCTGGCCGTACGGCCAATTCTGTGAATATAATTATCTACATTTTTAGGCACATCGTAGTTAATGATATGAGATATATCTTCAATATCGATACCTCTCGATAAAACATCCGTAGCCACCAATACATCGTATTTACCCGATTTAAAATCTCTGAGTGCATTGTCCCGTTCCTTCTGACTTCGGTCTCCATGCAAACTTTCCACTTTTAACCCTTTACCGGACAACGTACGAGCAAGTTTATCAGTCTCTTTTTTTGTACTTACAAAAATAATCGACGATGTAAACTCTTTCTTATCCAGAAGATGTAATAAAAGTTGCTCCTTTTGTTTCCAGTGTACGTTATAAGCAACCTGATCGATTCCTTTTGCCACTTTAAACGTAGCGATATTAACACGCTTAGGTTTATTCGTAATGGAACGGGCAAATTTCTCAATATCAACCGGAATTGTTGCCGAGAATAAAAGATTCTGACGTTTTTGGGGAAGACGGGATTCTATTGTTCGTACATCGGGAATAAATCCCATGTCCAGCATACGGTCGGCTTCGTCCAGTACAAAAAATTCAAGATTACTGAAATCGACTTTCCTTATCGTAATATGATCGATAAGCCGTCCCGGTGTTGCCACAATAATATTTACACCCTGCTCATAAATAGCTTTTTCCTGCCGGTTCCAGTCGGTGGGTTCACCTCCACCGTAAACGGTAACCGATGTTACACCTGTATGATAACCCAAAGCCATGATTTGCTCATCCACCTGTCGGGCCAACTCACGCGTTGGCGTCAGTATCAATGCTTTTATCCCTTTACCGGGATTTTTACCAAGTTTGGATAAGATCGGGATTACAAACGCGCCGGTTTTCCCGGTACCCGTCTGTGCAGATGCGATTATATCATTACCCTCTAAAATAAGAGGTATACACTCCGATTGTATTGGAGTAGGTTCAGTAAAGTTAATATCTCTCAGCCCGTTTAATATTTCCGTGCTTAGACTAAATTCTTCGAACGACAATGTTCTATCTCTATTATTGATTTGATCGGTTTCTACTCAAGCGCTTTTTAACACAAGGGCGCACTACCTTGTTTATAGGAAGCTATAATATACAAATTATTACGCAGCGAATGTAAGAAATGAAAATTATGGCTTCTATATTTGTTTAACGATCAATTTTCATTCATGTTGCCAGAAACGTTGGCACTATCAAGTGCTATAATATTTTCTCCATGTATTTTGTGATTACTGCGTAACCGCTTCACATACAACAATTGTACAGCTACAAGTAATAGAATACCAGCCACACCTGCAAATCCTGCTTCCGGACCAAAGAAACCGCCCGTCCACAAGTGAGGGCCTGATTGACTGGTTTGTATCAATGAATACCGAAACGGCATACCACTCACAGCGAATCCGAACACACCGCCCTGAAAGAAATTCCATGCCATATGAATACCGATTGACATGGCCAGCCGTCCTGTGAGTATAAATGGTAAAGCTAACATTACACCGGCCGCTACAATATTAGTAGTCGACAGCCACGTTGCATTCGGATTCCCCAGGTGCATCAGACCGAATACTATTGAGGATACGACAATTGCTCCGAAAGCGGCTTGTTTTTTGTCAAATTTCTTGCCATTTATGCCTTCAAATAAATTTGTTATCTGATACCCCCTAAACATGAATTCTTCATAAAATCCAACGAATAAATTACTCAATAAATAGCCCCCGATGTGTATGATATAAGGGGTTTGAGAAATGCGTTCCCACCCGAAACCGGTTATCGAAATCCATCCCATTGTCCATTCGAATACAAAGATGAACGCCATGGCTCCCGTTCCCATAGCCAACCCGAGCAACCACTCATTCCTCCATATTTTATCAATTATTAAACCATATGAAGCAACCTTTTTCTGATCGAGCATACGTATTGAGAACCATACACTCAAAATAATGGCGGAACCTATGGTCAGCGTCATAGTAAAATGCGTATGCATAACGCCCGGTAAAAGTAACGAAATCAAACCAATAATAATGGCCATCAACAGCCATTGGATTAACAAACGCCATCCGGATCTTAGCCTTAAATCATCTGGATTATAAAATAAATTCATTTACTGCTTGCTTTACTCTTTTAGCTCTTTTATGCTATATCAAATTAATCTACATTATACTAAAGAGTTAAGAAATATATTTTACTATGTGCGGTCGATATACACTTTTTTCAGATAAAGAGGAAATTGAGGAGACGTTTGGCGTCAGCAGTGACGAAAACGAACTTTTTAAAGTCAATTATAATGTGGCTCCCGGGACCATCAATCCCGTTATTCTTATGCCACGGCCTGACGTCAGAGATCTTGGCGGATTCAAATGGGGACTCATTCCTTCGTGGGCTGAAGATGAACGTGTAGGATATAAAATGATCAACGCCCGTGCTGAGACTCTTTTGGAAAAACCATCCTACCGTAAACCCTTTCAGCGACAACGTTGTATTATCCCGGCTAATGGTTTCTTTGAGTGGCAAACAATATACAAGCAAAAAACTCCTTTTTACGTTCGCACGCTCGATCAGGATCTGTTGGGGTTTGCCGGTTTGTATGAAAAGTGGGTATCCAAAGACAAGAAAAAGACCGTTTATTCCTACACAATCATAACTACCGAAGCAAACGCCCTCCTGCAACCATTACATGACCGGATGCCTGTAATCCTGGAACGTAAGAATTATGATCAATGGCTTGATCCCGTTAATTCGGATACTGAGGAACTCAATAAAATGATCAATCCTTATCCAACCGAACGTATGGCTATCTACCGCGTATCCCAGGATGTCAATGATGCCAAAAATAACGGGCCCGAGCTCATCCAACCGGTGGATGCTTAAGCGTTTATAGGTGTTTTATAGTGTTTGGGTGTTAATGTATCGGCGAAAGAAAAGCCGTAAGCAGGAAACTCAAATCTCAATTTTTTTTCTCCAGTTGCCCGGTAACCTGCATCCTATTTGCGCTATGCTCTATGCGCCATGCTCTTTGCCCTTTCATCTCCGTTCCCCGTTCTCCATACCCCGACATTATTTACAAAATCCACTTGATAATATGTGTAATATATGTGTAATATATAATACAGAAGAATGATAATACAGATGAAAACGAACAATGCAACATGCCGAATTAAAGAAAATCAATGTGGTGGCCACTTTTGCCAGTTTTCGAACGGCAAAAATAAAACGCCGGATAACGCCACTAAAAATGATGTTTGAATCAGGAGAGGTTTTGGATATCTCGCAAATACGCCGTACTTACACAGACAAAGTGGGCGATACCACTCATATCCATTTTGTAATTCAGAGCCATGACGGACGATTTTTTGACATCGTATACGACAGCAAGAAAATGCTCTGGATGATGGTGGTGGAATTGGAAGAGAACCTTCTTTTTAATAACTGAAGCGCTTGCGAGAGAACATAACATTCATCAATTTATACGGATGAGAAAATATCTGAAATTACTCCGTACTCTTCTACTGCTTCTGGGACTATATGTATTGGTATTATTAACCGCATGTAATTCCAGGACAAAACTCAGTGATAAGACTCTTACGCTCGATGTTAAAAGAGACGGTAATGCACTTGAATACGTCAACCACGAGGTTACCAAACAACCCTTTTATGAATATGACAGTAATGCTCCTCTTTACAAAGCAATCATATATAACAAAAAGGGAGGTAAACTGGGGACCTTTCTATTCGGGAAGGTATTTTTTATCAATAGGGGTACGGTTCATCAACTCACTTTTCCTTATTACGCTAATATGAACCGTATCGTCATTTACAAACTGGATTCCAGCTCCGGGCACATCACCAATAAGAATAAGCAAGTCGCACTCAATTGGGTTATATCCGGCAATTGATAATTAATAATCACTGTTGTCGATAAAATTTCAAAATCTTATAAAACAGGCCTGTTATACGTGGATTAGTCAAATTATATGAGAATCAGAAAAAAAGCCCCCAACGGTTATTTTTAGTTAACCGGATATCTCGTTACGAGACGCTGTCTCGTAATGAACAAGCGGACACTCTGTGTCCATTCACAGGATAACACCCATCAACCGTTACTCATAAAATATGACGAGACGCAGAGCATCCCTTATTCGACGTCATCAATGGTACACTAAAAAAGCCCGGTAAAAGGAACCGGGCTTTATACTCAGACGAATATCTTAAAAACCTTAATTGCCGGAAGGTTTATTTCCACCGCCATTACCATTTCCGGTCTTACTATCTTTCTGTGGAGGGACAGCAGGTTTACCGCCTTGCTGGTTTAAAGGAACAGCCGATTTGCTTTGTGAAGGTACACCGGCATTATTTTCAACTGCATTTGCACCTTCCTGCTGAATGGCACTTTTTTGTACACCTCGGCCGATAAAAAAGTTTGCAATTACGCACAAAACGAGGAATGCCCCTCCCAAATATCCGGTTGCTTTTGAAAGGAAGTCGGTTGCACGTCTTTGTCCCATCATTTGTGTGGCAGATCCGCCAGCTGCAATACCGGATAGGCCACCGCCTTCACCGCTTTGCAGTAATACCATAATGGTTAACAAAACACAAATAATAGCGATAATAATAATAAGTAATGTATAAATCATGCTTAAAAAAATTTCTACTTTTCAGATAAGATTTGAAATTTACCCATAATTTGAGTCATCTACAAGAACGCATTAACTATTTTTATATTATCAAAGATATGCGTACTTATCTAATAAAAGTAATTGTTTTTTAAGTTATGTAACATCAATTAGTAACGCTATGGATAATCTTATTCAAGTCGTATCCAAATTTATCGGGATTTCGCCTGGAACTTTTCGTCAGCTACTGCTTTCTGCATTCATCATTATTCTGCTCTGGATAGGAAGAGTAATATTTCTGAAACTCGCCCTGCGCGGAACGGATGATCCCCGTAAACTCTACAAATGGCGAAAGAACTCCAATTATGTTGTTGTGGTGCTCGGGTTCTTTCTTGTGGGACGAATATGGTTCGAAGGTATCCAGTCGATAGCCACTTTCCTGGGGCTGTTATCCGCAGGTCTGGCTATCGCCTTGAAAGACCCCATTACAGACCTTGTGGCCTGGTTATTTATAATCTGGAGGCGGCCTATTGATATGGGAGACCGAATACAGGTTGGTGATACACGAGGCGATGTCATTGATCTTCGATTATTTAAATTTACCATCAATGAAATCGGAAACTGGGTAGATGCCGATCAGAGTACGGGACGGATCATTCATGTACCCAATCATAGAATTTTTTCTGATAATATTGCCAATTACAGCAGCGAGTTTCGTTTCATCTGGAATGAGATCCCCGTATTAGTAACATTCGAGAGCAACTGGAAGAAAGCAAAAGAGATCCTTACCGAGATCATTAAAATTCACACTCGGGATATGACGATCGATGCCCAAAAACAGGTTTTACAGGCTGCACGTTCTTACATGATCTATTATAACGTTTTAACGCCTATCGTATATACAACTGTGAAGGATAGCGGTGTAATGCTCACTATCCGTTACATAACCGATCCGCGAAGACGTCGCACAACACAGGAAAAAATATGGGAAGATATCCTGACTCATTTTTCAGAAGAGGATTCAATCGATTTCGCCTATCCGACTACACGTATTTATTATAATCCTAATGAAGGGAAACCGGGAACAGTACCGAAAGACAAAACAAATTAAATGACTAAAAACGACAAATAAACTGGTTTCATATATTTCCATTGATTTACGGCAGATAGTCATCAGTGCAGTCCGTACCATTTAAGATGGACCCCACCTTGTAGGTGGAGCCCATCGAAAATCTTTAAATATGATCCATGTCTCGCACTTCAATCCTGACCATCCTGATTCTAATTGAAAGAAAATTGCTTTAAAAAGACCCGGTAAGTCAGAATTGGGATTTGTTGGATTCATGGTTTACCGGATTAAAAGCCCAATCAACTACAAACAACTATCCGATCTGCGTTCATCCTTTCAACCGTGTAATCCGTGATTTTAATAAATATAATAATGTCTTGTCTTTGTCATTTCGACCGAAACGGAGAAATCTAACAACGAGCAGGAACCTGATACCATCGCAAGACCAATGAAAGCCTACTACCTTAATCCACGAGATCCCGGATCGAAGTCCGGTTGGACGTTTTTTTAATATTGGGATGACTACATCTGATTTTTGTTGGTGGTTGGTGATTTGTTGTCATCGTTTCCACCTTAATAACTCAATACACTCAATAACCTAACACCTTTCCGTTGTGCCTTCATGTACGCTATGCGCCATGCTCTATAATTATTGATCCGCTTTGATCTGCGAAAATCTGTGGCTCTGAAAAATTCCCCTTTTCCGTATTCCTTTTTTACTTCCCGATGCAGAACCTGGAGAAAATGCTATCGAGGAGATCTTCGGTTGTGATCTCGCCGGTAATTGTGCCTAATTCGTGAAGCGACGCACGTAAATCGATGGAAAGGAAATCTCCGGAAACACCGGCTGCCAAGGCGTCAAGTGCGGAACGAACGTGTTCCCGCGTTTTTAACAAGGCATCACGATGCCGGCTGGAAGTTACCAAAAGACTGGAAGCATCATAATGTTTATTTTGAAGGGCCCGGTCTTTCATCAGGGATTTTAACGCGTTGATCCCTTCTCCTTTCGTTGCCGAAACTTTGAGATCATACAGGGAACCTTCCCCATTGGTTTCCAGCGCGATGTCATTTTTAGTCCCGAGTGAAATAAATGGTTTCTGCTCACTGTTTTCCCGCAACTCCCGGATTCGTTTTTCTTCTACCGGTTCTAACGGAATAGACAGATCTTTCAGAAAAACGACCAAATCGGCATCCTGAATAGCTTTTTCGGAACGTTTTACGCCTTCCGCTTCTATAAAATCTTTCGTCTCTCGGATACCAGCCGTATCCGTTAACCGGAACATTAAGCCTTCATAACTCCAATCCGCATCGATAGTATCCCGTGTTGTACCGGCGATTTCGGTCACAATCGCCCGCTCGGTTCCAACAAGGGTATTCAATAAAGTCGATTTCCCGGCATTCGGCAGACCTACAAACACCGTACGCACTCCGTGTTTAACCAATCGACCCGCTTCATACGTTTCCAATAACCGGTCGATTTGCTGATCCAGATCCCGTAATAATTTAGTCAGATGATCTTTATTGGCGAACTCAACATCTTCTTCACTAAAATCGAGTTCCAGTTCCACCATGGCCGTAGCATCTATTATAGCCTGTCGAAAATTACGAATGTGTTTACCGAGAGCACCCTCAAGCTGCTGCTGTGCGGAATCGACCGCTTTCCGGCTTTTGGCATGAATGAGATCTGCTACCGCTTCAGCCTGCGATAGCTCCAATTTACCGTTTAAAAAAGCGCGTTGCGTAAATTCTCCGGGTTCGGCCATGCGGATATGTTGCGTCAACACCGTTTCAAGTACAGCCTGCGTAACCAAAACACCGCCATGACAGGATATTTCGACCGATTCTTCTCCGGTATAAGATCGAGGGGTATGAAAAAGGGTTACAAGCACTTCATCCACGACTCGACCATCTTTGATAATATGCCCGAAATGAACGGTATGTGAAGCCTGTTTTGTTAAATCTTTTCCCTTAAATATCTGATTTACTTTTGTAATACAATCTTTTCCGGAAACACGAATCACAGAAATACCCGCTTCCCCGATAGGAGTCGCGATAGCTGCAATAGGTTCTTTTTGTGTAATAACTTCCGACATTCTTAACTTTTTTTACTGATTTTATAAAAGATACGATTCTTTAGGGAGCGTTTGCAATATTACGTAAGATGAAGGGAAAAAGTGTTCGTGGTGGTTGAATGCTTTTAGCGGTATGCACTTTGTGATTCCTTTTTTGTCTGAACCGGGATTTTATCTGATTAATGGATTACCGGGATTTTTGAATTTCTTATTCAATAATCGTTTGAATTGCAGGCTTCTTGCTCCGAAATTGATCAATAAACCTATTTCAAGATTATAGGCTTCCAGATAATTTAGTGCTTGTGCAAGATGTACTTCTTCTAAATTAATGAGCGCTTTCAGTTCCACAAGAATTTTGTTATCAACCAGAATATCGGCTCTTCGGG
>DATFMH010000077.1:0-18026 GCA_035267045.1 Balneolales bacterium | reverse complement strand
ACATCCGGATGATATAGCTCCTGATCTGAGACCCGGTCTGGTAGATTATCTCAAATTGAAGAATGTCGATGTTGTGGATGATTTAGATAAGCAAACGGCAGTGAATGCAGAGGCTGCTAAAGAAGAATCCGGTTTCGATGTGGTAGCAACGTGATTATAGAAAAGGAAATAAAGAATGGAGAAAACAGAATTCAGAACCACTGTTGTCCGTTTAAATTTCAAATTCCTTAATAATCGTTATTGTATAAGTGAATAAGTCAGATTTTATTGAAATCTAAAAAGAAAACCCATCCTCTTTGTTAATGATTCAACCTGAATTCGATTTCGTTTTTGTGATCCCCCTCCCATGAACATCGATGAAAAGCAGTTATCTCGTTACGAGACTCTGTCTCATAATGAACAGTTGGACCCTCAGTGACCACTCACAGGATAACCCCCGTCAACCGTTACTCATAAAACGTGCCGGGACGCCGAGCATCCCGGCATACATTACGCCCCGGAGAGACGTAACGAAAGAGACTAAAGTTTTTAAGCAGTTAACTCGTTACGAGACTCTGTCTCGTAATGAACAAGTGGACACTCTGTGTCCACTCACAGGATAGTCACCGTCAACCATTACTCATAAAACATGCCGGGACGCCGAGTATCCCGGCATATATTACACCCCGGAGTGACATAACGAGATACTAATGCTTTTCCCCGGACAACAGTGATTCAGAAATCAGGATTAAAGTGCAAAAAATCCTTGGGTATCATTTTGAGACTTAAGAGGCGGTAGAATACACCAACGTAGTTTCATGTAAAGTCTCGAACAATGGAAAGAGCTTGTTCATATAACCATCATGATAACTTCGTCTTCATGTAATAATCAATTACTCCATTTTTTAACAAACGTAACAGTGCCGTCTTTGTAAACGTTAAATTGCCATTTAGTATGATTAATACAGCCGGCCATACAGTCACCGGATCCATAATCGAATGTATACACTACATGGTCTTTGGTAATTAAAGCTGAAATATTACTTCCGTCAACAAAATTACCATCAGGTTCGGCGTTTCTGATCTCAGATATATTTTTAAAAGCATTGGAAAGTGCATACATATTAAGCGTTGACTCAGATTTTAGCACCATGCCATCGAAAGACAGGGATGTATAGCTGTAATACTTACCATATTGTAATGAATATTTTTGTATGAGATTATCGATGGCAGAAATTCCTGTATGTAATTTACCATTTTTCCAGTTGGTCGACCATTGTTGACCATGATTGAATGTCAAAAAAAGTTGATGAGCCGAATTTGGACTATTCGTGTGAATTGCATTCACCCGGGTTACCTCTTTAGCATCGGAATTGCCGGAATCATAAATATTTAACAGCCCGTTATAATACAATTTTACAAGATTCAAAGGTACGTTTATTTGGGTCGAATCCTGTTTATTAATGGTTTCTGCTGCCATGATTTGAGCATCAGACTGATAAAGGGTGGCTACCGTATCGGGTATAGATTGCGAATTGGGTGACGGTATGATGGCCCCGTTTTCCCAATTAATATCTCCGGGATTTGTATCATTAACGGCCTGATTAACGGGATCACAACCAGAAAGTATAAAAGCTGTGACTAAGATAGTTATTATTATTCCGGGAAAATTTTTCATAACGTTATCTTCAACTGGATGGTTTACTAACAATTGAAATATACTTTAGATAAGGGTAATGTCAAATAAGTTTTTCCTATTCATGTCTTTGAGAGCATGTATAATGTATAAGTGTTTTTCTTTTCTAACCTGATATAAAATCAATATTCAGTGAATCATTACAGTCTTAATGACGTAAACTGTTTTAAAGACTTTTCAAATACAAAATAAATGGAATTTAAAATGTGGAAGCGGTTAGCACGATTATTGGTGTCGATATTTAATGTCTACAGTTTTTATCAGAACCCGGTCAGATACATCATCAGTCTATTGGCGATATTACTTGTGCCTTATCTGGTATATATTTTTTGGGGGACACTTCTGATTTTATTCTTTATGGGACTAGGTATTTATCTCTTGTACCGGGTGATTACAAAAAAACGGAATCATAGATATACATAAGGTGTAGCAAAGATAACCCCAGGGGAACACAGTGAGCCAGAGGTTCATAAATCATCGCTCACTATTAATTTCCCAACTATAATACCTTAAAACACTAACAATCAGTAACTTAATATTCCTTGTAACTCAGTTCTGATACGCCAGCCAGGCTTTGTATAATGTTTCGGCATGATCAATAAAACTATTGAACTTCGGCCGCCAGCCAAGCAGATGCATTATTTTGCTTCCATCAACATGTTGATCCAGTGCCAGGGATTCAGCCATACCTCCAAATTCTTTTACGGCATCATCCTGTGATAGATATAAGATATCTTTTTTGTAACCGGCAGTTTCGGCAACAGCCTCCACCATATCACGAACGGATTCCCTGGAATGATCCGATATATCGAAAACTTCACCAGTCAAACCGCTGCCTGCAATACGAACATAGGCGTCAGCAAGATCGTCCACATGCACTAATGTCCAGTGATTGCTGCCGTCACCCGAAATTTTCAAATCGGCATTTCTACTGATAGCGTCAAACCACATTCCTGTTAAACCTCCCCGTTTACCATATACGCATCCGGGACGAACAACAATTCCCTTAATATTTTCGGCGTTAAGAACCGATTGCTCTACTTCAGTGCGCCAGGCTACCATTTTTGCAGGGGAGAGTGGGGTCGTTTCATCAACTAATTTACCATTGGTATCTCCATGAATCCAACATCCGCTTGTGTATATAAATGTTTTAGGCTGTGAACCTTTTTCACCTATCCGGATAAGATTTTTTACTGTTTTCTTATCAAGTTCGGCCGAATCGTGTTCGTAATCCATAGCCGCGTGGATAAGTACGGAGCAATGTTCGGCAACAGACAGATAACCAGCCGGGTCAGACATATCACCGATAACCGGTGTAATTTCATTTTTAAGTAAAACAGATGCTTTATCACGGCTACGGGTCAAACCGAATATCTCATTTCCTGCTTTGCGTAAAGCCCTGGCAACATTAAATCCTATATAACCTGTTGCACCTGTAATAAAAACTTTCATATCGTCATTTTTAAAATTTTATTCAATTATTAAATATATGCTGTTAACGAGCAGGATTTATTTAGCGTTCATAATTCATATGAATATGAATCCCTGATTTTTTTTAAAACCGTAATAAAAAGTAATTAAATCAGAAAAACGATTAGAGAATATATTTTTTTTAAAACAGAATTTAACAGATTAATGTGAGGGATGGAAACCGGAGAACAGAAAAAGGGCATACCTATTACACTCAAGAATGTTTTATACTTAATCACTTTATGCTTTATGCTATCTGCACTATAGATCTATCTTTTGTTTAGTAAATATTCGACACGCCTGGATAATCGGGTAACAGCGATTTATTTCTCATCTAAATATTGATCAATTTGATCAATGATCGATTCAATAGCTTCTTCCCGTGTTTCCCCGGATGCTGTAAACGTATGTCCCTTATTATTTTTTACTACCACCTCTACCACAGGATCTTTACTATAGCTTTTTATTTGTTTGAATCCCCGGTATCCCGAACTATCGAAATTTTTTATTACTTCCTCATCGGGCAGCCCATTGCTGTCATTAAAATAATCCTGATTTCTCTCTTGGGTATCCATGATATTCTCCAGCTTGATAAGTTGCATTTGGCCCTGCTTTAAAAAATCATATCCTACATTTATAAAATAAATAATTACAACGATATAGTATGTATAAAATCGACAAAAAGCGGATTTTATAAGTGATGGATTCCTGCTTATTCTGAACTTTCTAGGTAAGGCCGAGGTTCAATAGAAATTTTTTTTTACAGGGTATTGGGGGAGGGGCGGTAGTTCGTGTGTATGTATAACAAATGAATCTACAGAAGTGAGAAATAAAAGCATAAAGTGTCAATAAGAAATTACATAATAAGGGTTTATAACAATATGAAACATTTATTTTTATTCGATCTCATTTGTATAGCAATAACTTTAAGGGATAGAATTTAGAATTTCGTTTTGTGTTTGGGTTGGGAAAACACATATGAAAACCTTAAACACCAATAAAACATAGACCCCTATGAAAACATTAAAAATGACGGTAGTAGCAATTACTTCGATAATTGCTTTTAGTGCCTGCAATGGTTTAACCGGCTCGAGTTCGACCAAAACAGCAAAGACACAATTGAGTGTAAGAACCGCTCCGGCGAATACAGTGGCACCAACTGCACCATCCAGCCCGGCATCAACCGGTGGTTCAACAGCGGCAACTTCTTCCAATACGATAAAAGTAGATACTGCAAAAGTATTGATAAAAAAAGTAGAGTTCCACGGAGCAGAAGAGGATTCAACTGAATTTGAAGAAGGTCCGTTTGTTCTTTCTCTGAATATGGACACAACAGTATCGAGTATTGCCGTTAGCAATCTGCCGAATGGAAAATATACCGAAATATCTTTTGAGATTCATAAACCACGTCCTAATGAAGCAATAACCGACTCGGATTTTGTTGAAGGGCCAAAAGAGGATCAGATGTATTCTGTGGTAGTAAAAGGATTTTATAATGGTAAACATTTTGTATTTAAATCAGCGAGGTCAGCAGAGGAGAGTATTAATCTAAACCCGCCTCTTATCGTTTCCGATACCTTGTCATCATATAATGCCACAATACAGGTATTTGTTGATAAATGGTTCGTAGACAGGAATGGTAATACATTAGATCCAACCGATCCAAATAATACGGAAGCCATCGAGCATGCTATTCAGCGTTCTTTCCAGGCTTTTAAAGACAATAATGAAGACGGTCATGAAGATCATGACGAAACAGACTCAGGACAACATAGCGACAATTCTGGAACAAATGCGAATGATGGTAATGGTTAATTCTAGCGACCTATCGCATTTGTTATAAACCCCAAAGTGAAAAAAAGGGCTGTTGAGAGCAGCCCTTTTTTATTTTATCTAAATATTGTGTTCCCGAATGATGAGAATCATGCATGTTTCGACAGACTCTCGCGGAAAATATGTAATCCGGAATGGGAGATACCAAAACTTATTTATGATTCATTGAATGCGACCAGCAATTAGTGATGGGAGTTACATCTGCACTTGAACCTGCATGAGGTAATCCATACATGTCCTCGATGGTTCTCAGGATATTGAAATGGTTAATATGTTCGTCATACTTTCCTTTTTTTACCATTTGACCAACAAATAAAGTCGGGATATGATTTGCGGGAGTAAAATTATCCTCATCGAATGTCAAAATAAGCAAGCTGTTATGCTTTTTGGCCCACCGGATGTAACCGCCGAGATGATTTTTAAGCCATTGATCCCCTCGTTGTATTCTTGCAGGATCTTTACCATTGTGCATATCATGATGTTGATTGGGTATAACAAATGATACAGTGGGAAGTTTTGAATAATCATCAGGAAATTTTGATAATGGCAGATTTAATTTAGCCGGAATGGCATTTTTTGAAGCTCCCTGCCAATTCACCCATGGATTGTGTTTCCTGGCATAATCACCTGAGTTAGCGCCATTAAAACCAATGGACGGTAAATCTTCCGAATAACCGGCAAATGTTAAACCCTTTGCTAATAATTCAGAACCTAAATTTGGGGCATTAAAAGGAATACGGTGGGGCATTTTATCATCCGTGATTCCATGGTTGGAACCGGAAAATAACATGACATAATTGGGCTGGCTTGGGTGGGTAACTCCATGGGAATTGGTAAATAGTGCTGAGTGGTCTTTTTTTACCAATGAATTGATATAAGGTGCATTGGGTGATCCAATAATCTGGTTGAAGCCATGATTTTCATAGATAACAACAACTACATGATCCGCTTGTATTTTCTGTGCATAACTGTTAAGAGTAAAGAATCCTAATAGTAGTGCCAGAAGGTATTTGAAAGATTTGATTCCCATCATTTATCATTATTTAAAATTCTAATTGTCAAAATTCAACCTAAATATAATAAAAACGATATATGAAGCAGGTACTTCTTACAAATAATACGATAACTTAATGCGAACCAATGCCGGGTGGTTTGTGAGGAGATATATCTAAATAAATATCCCTGTTTTACTAATATTCACCTTTCATCATTTTAAGGATAAACGAAAAAAGAGACAGGATCTTGATTATAAAATAGTTTCAGTTGTTGATACCATTCAGGATGTAATTCTTGTAATTCCTTAGGTTGTTCAAAAAATAATTCGGTGGAGACGGCAAAAAATTCAGCAAGATTTGTTGCCGCATAAGGATCAATAAGGGTTGGCCTGCCATATTCGAGCTGATTGATCAGCCTGCTATATTCGGTTTCAAGAATTTGAGTCCATTCCGATTTTTTTGAGCGTTCATGCCTGAATAGCCCACGATTCGTTGCACGATATTCGTAGTCGAGTTGATGCGCGAACTCATGGAATACAAGGTTCCGGCCATCATGAGGATTAGAGGCACCATTTAATGTGTGGCTCCAGGATAAAACGATATTACCTCTGTCCCACGATTCACCGCTTCTCGGTTGAAAACCTTCTATTACCGTTCCATCAGGTTGCTGATTCTTAAATTCAGCGATATAACTGTGGGGATAAACCAATATAGAATAGAGTGAAGGATAAAAGTCACTTATATTACCCAGCAACAAAATACAAGCTTGTGCGGCAATGGTAACTTGAATCTCGTCCGTCATTACTAATCCGCCGCAGCCTTCAAAAGTTTTCTCTTCCAGAAATATCTGGATGAAACCTAATAATTGATTTTGGCGATCCTTCGGTATCATTTGATAATAGGGGACATTATCAATCACAATTTTGTGCCACGAATCCGGTAACGGACGATTCATAAGATCTTTTCTATGTCTTTTTTTGAATCCGAACATGGTCAATATGTAGCCAATCCTCTCAGATAATACTTTATTTACGATTTATACCCATAATCTTAATACGAAATCACATTTTACTAAATTGTATACGTTAGATTTCGAACTCCACTAAACGCCATCTGTACCTTTGAACAATGCTTCGATATCTCTAACCGGTGCTTTATTATTACTGGCCAAAGAGACGTAGGTACCCGCTAAGGCTTCTTTACCGGCTCCTAAAATAGTACTGGTCAGTCGCAGTGCCTCCTCATATTCTTCAGGATTCAGGTCATTAATTATGGCCATCCATAATGTTTCTTCCAAAATATTTATGGCATGCTGTACTTCATATAAATCAAATCCGGCTTCATAGCGTTCTTTGGCTATTTTTTCAGCATATTCACTAATAGGAAGCAGGCTTTTACTCTCTATACACTGTAATGTCAGTGTGAATATTTTTTTTAAATAGTTATGGTATGTCGTTTTTCCGACTTTATCATATTGATGTATATGTGATTTTTCAAGGATGGTTTCGGAATCTGATATTATCTTATCCGCCTTTGCTTTTAGAAGGTTTTCCAGGTTCATGATTTTGTACGTTAAATAAGTCAGTGAATAGTTTATCTCTCAATAAGATATAACTATAATTTACACATTATTGGTCAGAATGAAGTCGATTACTGTGCTGAGAGGTGAATTTTTTTCAGGATACGAGAGGCTATTGTTTATTTATTTCCTGTTTGTCAACAACTTCATTATTTAACGTGTAATAAAAAAGATATCCAAGAAAGGGGATAGCGAGCCAAATAATAGCCAGGCTGGCTGAGATACTAAAAAAAGTGACGGCCCCTATCAAAATAAACATTGAAGTGCTTCCCAATAGTTTTCTGATAGAGATGTGACCTCTATGCCATGCTATAATTTTAGTAATAAAAAGAAAACCTATTATTACCCAACCTATTACCAGAAGAACTTCCTTCATAAATTTTATTTTATGACACCCGACTGCTGTTATCGTTTTAAAGACTATACATATAATAACAAGTTTTGTGAGAAATAAAATTAATTTTTCTAAACTCTAACCCCTTTTTTAATTATAATATTTATAAGCGTTTAAAAGACAATCAATTCGACGTTTTGTAATAACCGGTAACTTCTCTTAATGGATAAATTTTATCTAATCGTTCCCATTCCAATTCAATATCTGTTCTGCCGAAATGGCCATATACTGATGTCTCCCGGTAGATGGGATTATACAGTTTGAGAGAAGTAATAATTCCGGATGGACTTAGGTCGAATAAATCACGTATAGCCTCTTCTATTTTATGAGAATCGATTTTTGCCGTATTGTGGTCATTAATATATATGGATACCGGTTGAGTATGGCCAATGGCGTAAGCTAATTGTAATGTGCAGCGATCAGCCAAACCTGCAGCCACAACATTTTTGGTAATATAGCGGGCCATGTAGGCAGCGGAACGGTCGACTTTGGTGGCATCTTTACCGGAGAAAGCACCCCCGCCATGGGGCGCATGACCTCCATAGGTATCGACAATGATTTTCCTGCCGGTTAACCCGGTATCACAATAAGGCCCACCCTCGATGAAACTACCGGATGGGTTTATATAATAAGTGATATCATCATTAAAATATGTCTTGTCTTCCTCACTTAAGCGATCCATTAGTCGGGGGATAAGTATTTTTTTTACATCATTACGAATGGTTTTCAGGGCCGTTTCCCGTGATGTAAATGGATCATGCTGTGTTGAGAGAACGATTGTTTCAATACGGTTTAGTTCATCACGGTCATTGTACGAAACGGTCACCTGGCATTTGGAATCAGGTCGCAAATAGGGCATCAGGTGTGTGGTTTTCCGGATATCGGCTAATTCTTTTAATAGTTTATGTGCCAAAAGAATACTGAAGGGCATAAATTCCGAAGTTTCACTACATGCGTATCCGAACATCAGCCCCTGATCTCCGGCTCCTATTTTTACATAATCTTTACTGACGGCCAAATCTATCTCTTTCGATTGCTGATGTAAACGGTTTTCGAAGGTGAACGTATCACAATTATAGCCTAAAATATCTTCATTATAGCCAATTTGGCATACAACCGACCGGGCCATTTCTTCTAATTCATTGTTGGTTATTTTAGCGATGGATTTGATCTCGCCGCCGATGAGCATATAATTCGATGTTACAAATGTATCACAAGCGACATGCGCATTGGGATCTATTTGTAGATATGCATCCAAAACAGCGTCGGAAATCTGATCACAGATCTTATCCGGATGGCCTTCGGATACCGATTCTGATGTGAAAAGATAAGAGTTACCCATACTTTGTACTAATTACCCCAAATCTGTCATTACAATTTATCTAATATTATTAGCGAAATATTTACCCATGAAATCTCATTATCCCTATTTATATTCTACCATAAATAACTATTGGAAATGAGTGACTTTGAAAAATTTAATGGATGAAGTATTTACTGAAAGAACAATTACCGGAAATTGATGATTATCTTCGTTTGCGGAGAGAATCGGGATTGAGTCAGAGAACAGAGACAGCCGCCAAAAAGGGGCTTCCCAATTCAATATATTCCGTTATTGTTGAAACGGGCATACATGAGATTGTTGGGATGGGGCGTATTATAGGTGATGGTGGTTGCTGCTTTGTAATATGTGACATTGCTGTATTGCCTGAACATCAGGGTAACGGGCTTGGCCGTTTGATCATGGAGAAGATTATGGATTTTATACATAAAAACGCACCTTCCTCAGCCTATGTGGATTTGATTGCTGATGTACCGGAGTTTTATGAAAAATTTGGTTTCAAAAGATGTGCACCGGAAGCCGAAGGTATGTATATCAGAATTTGATTTGTTCCTGTTACGGTGAATGATAGTATGCTGCATCTTAAACAGATACCTGTCTGACACATTTTTTTAATCTAATATCTCGATTAAGAACACCTTTTATTAGTAACTTTTAGCAAAATTACTGTTGCAGTCCTGGTATCTGACCAACTATTCATCACTTTTTTATGGCTGATAAACGCATTTTGTTATTTACGGGAAAAGGAGGGGTAGGTAAAACCACGATAGCAGCTGCTACGGCAGTTTCAGCCGCAAAAAGAGGATATAAAACATTAATCATGTCAACGGATCCGGCCCACAGTCTGGCAGATGCACTTGATGTAACGCTGGGACCGGAACCGGAAGAAATACATGAGAACCTCTATGCACTTGAGATAGATCTTTATTACTCCATGAAAAAATATTGGGGGAGCATCAGGGATCTTTTACTGGTCGTTTTAAAATGGCAGGGTTTGGAAACGGTAGCGGCGGAAGAATTGGCGGCAATACCCGGAATGGGGGAGGGATCGGCACTTTTATGGTTAGATAAGTTTTATCATGAGGATGATTATGAACTGATTATTATTGACAGCGCGCCGACCGGGGAGACCTTAACGCTTTTATCATTACCTCAGATTACTCACTGGTGGCTCATGCAGGCATTTCCATTTCAGCGATTTGCGGTACGGACAGTGGGTAAAGCAGCCCGTATGGTTACAGGTGTCCCATTCGACAAAGGTTATGATGAGCTGGAGGAGATATTTAATAAATTGAATCGGATTCAGGAGGTGATGAGTAACGCGAATATCAGTTCCATACGCCTGGTTATGAATCCCGAAAGAATGGTCATCCAGGAATCACGAAGAGCATTTACGTATCTTCAGCTTTATGGATTTACTGTTGATGCGGTGATTGTTAACAGGATCATCGAAGAAGCTAAAGCCGGTGAATTGTTTAAAAATTATCTGAAGTCTCAAAAAGGATATTTAAAAGAGATAGAAGATAGTTTTTCACCACTCCCTATTTATAAAGTTCCACATCTGGGTAAAGAGGTTTTCGGATTTAATACCTTAACAAAAGTGGGCAAGAGAATTTATAAGAATGAAGATCCGGCGGCGGTGTTATATAATGAGTCTATTTATGAGCTGAAACAGGAGAATAATGACTATATCATGAAATTACACATCCCGTTTATTGATGATGCCGATTACACCGTACAGCAATTTGGCGATGAATTGGTGGTTCAAATCAAAAACCAGCGCCGAAATTTTTTCCTGCCGAGTTTTTTGAATTACTATCGTATGAGTGATAAAAAATTTGAGGATGGATGGTTGACCGTAATCTTTTCAAAGCAAGAATGATGAATACTTTAATCTGCCGTATCTTCTTCTTTTCCTTCAACAATATGTAATACTCGATTTAAAATACGTTTTTTCTCTTTCAGTTTTTCCCGGAACGCGGAACTGTCGGTATCAGCAATTTCCATTCTAAGTTCAGAAATACTACTTTCAAGTGCTTCAATTAGTACAGTTACTTCATTTGTATCAAGATCAAGTGTAATCATGTTAAACAACCTTTCCGGATAATAATCCTGTTTGTACCATTCCCTTAAGAATATTTAGCTATAATATCCGATTAAAAGCAAGTACAATTTATTAGCAGTCTGTTATTTATAACGTTATAAGGTGCAATATATTCCAGCTACAGCCAGGGCAATTTATCCAGATCAACATTGCCGCCGGATATGATAATACCTGCTTTTTTTCCCGTAACAGTTAATTTATTATCCATCAAAACAGCTACCGGCACGGCTGAGGATGGTTCGATTATAATTTTCATTCGTACCCAGATGAAACGCATGGCTTTAATAATGGAAGATTCAGAGACCGTTATGATATCGTCTGCGTTTTTATAAATAATCGAAAAAGTGAGATCACTCAGGGATGTTCGTAAGCCGTCAGCAATTGTCATATTATTGGTTGCGGGCTGTAATTTACCCGATTTAAAAGATTGATATGCGTCATTTACTGTTTCTGGTTCGGCGCCAATTACTTTGATAGCTGATCTAATTCCTTTTGCTGCGATTGAAGTTCCACTAAGTAAACCGCCACCACCAACAGGGGCTAAAACATAGTCCAAATCAGGATAGTCTTCCAATAGTTCAAGTGTTGCTGTCCCTTGCCCCGCCACTATTCGTTTATCATCGTAAGAGGGGATAAAATAAGCCCCGGTTTCGTCCACTACATCATTCAGGACATCTTCGCGGGCCTGCAATGTCGATTCACAGTAATGGATAATGCCACCATAACCGGCAACAGCTTCCTTCTTCACTTTCGGGGCATTACTTGGCATTACAATGTAGGCCGGTATTCCCCGCATCCTGGCCGCAAGAGCAACGGCCTGAGCATGATTGCCTGATGAATGCGTAGCAACACCCTTCATGGATTGTTCATCGGTAAGTGAAAAAACAGTATTACTGGCACCCCGGAATTTAAAGGCGCCGATTTTTTGAAAATTTTCACATTTAAAGTAAACATCCGCACCGACCCGTTCATTAAACTGTTTACTTCGCAATACCGGGGTCCGGTGAGTATAGGGTTGTATTCTGTGCAGAGCTTTTTGTATATGCGATAAATCAGGAAGATCCGTCATGTTTTTTTATCCCTGGTTAATTTGATGAGATTCATAATGATATTGGAAAATATAAGAGCTTTATCAATTTAAATTGTTAAAGCTTTTAAATGATAGGGATTTACAGTTGATCCCTATGAAAATTTTATTATTTATATTAATAAATAACTATATTGTGATATAATAATATTATATATTATCGTTTAATATCTATAGAGCATAATAATCATAATTCATATTAGAGATAAGTATTATGACATTCGTTTATATCATCGTTGGAATAGTCGTATTGTTTTTTGCCCTGCAATACGGAATGGTACTTAAAATGAGATTTAAAAAGGGTAAAAAGGCACCAGAATTAGGTGGTAAATATGGAAAGATTGTCGGAAGCGGTAAAAAAGCCATGTTTTATTTTTATAGTCAAAGTTGTGCCGCTTGTAAACCCATGACCCCGGTTGTGGATAAGTATGCTAAAAAGGCGAAGAATATTTATAAAATTGATATTACACGTGATATGGCGACTGCCCGTAAATTCGGAGTAATGGGAACACCATCGACGGTAGTAGTAGAAAATGGTATTATAAAAGAATTTCTCGTAGGCCCCCAGAAAGAAGCTAAACTTTCACAATTGCTAAACTGATCCAATTCGATAAGCATCATTGCTTCTGTTTGAAAAGGGCCGGATTACTTCCGGCCTTTTTATTGGTCATGAATAATAACCAACCACAATGGCCACAGTAGGAGCAAAGAGAGCAAGAGGTATTAATTACTAATGGTTCTACATTTTTGTCCGATAAAATTTCAAAATCTTTAAAAATCGGCCAGTTATACGTGGATTGGTCAAATTATGTGGAAATGAGAGACTAAAGTTGTTAAGTAGTTAACTCGTTACGAGACTCTGTCTCGTAACGAACCGGCGGACACTCTGTGTCCACTCATAGAATTATCCCCATCTTCCATTACCCCAAAAAATCACTTTTAAAAATTCATTGAACAACTCAATTACGTTTTTACTCCGGACAAAAGTGATTGTTAAACTTATATCACTCACTGGTCATGATGAACAAGGGCTTCATCTCAAAACTCTTATAGAAGGGCCGCAGCCGCTCGGTATTATAATGTTCCTTCACGTTAACACCTTTTTTCTTGCTGGTGACAACATCGATCGGAACATTATCGTATCTACCGTTTTTCAGGACGACCAATCGACCGTGAACCTTATTTAAGATCAAATCCAAAGCCAGGTTACCATAAGCCATAGGAACAATGGAATCGATGGCATCAGGATCACCACCCCGGACCAGATAACCTAATTTTTGATTGATGATATTAATGGTTTTACCGTTATTAAATTTCGCGGATAACTCTTTAATCCGGCTGGAAACCAAATCACCTATACCGCCAAGTTTAGCATGTCCGAAGGCATCTTTTTGATTGTTCTTGAAGACCATTTCTCCGCCTTTGAACATGGCACCTTCCGAGACGAGGACAACGGAATAATTACTTGGATTACTGTTTCGATCGAAAACGAGTAAATCGGTCAATTGTTCAATATCAAATTTATATTCCGGTATTACACATCTGTTAGCGGAACCGGCCATGGTTGGCAACATAGCTGTAAAACCGGCATATCTACCAAAAACTTCCATAACAAGGATCCGTTCATGAGACCCTGCGGACGTTCGCAGAACATTGGTCATGTTGATGGTTCGTGTAACACAAGTACTAAATCCAATACAGTAATCGGTTCCCGGTACGTCATTATCCATTGTTTTAGGTATGGCAACAACATGAACGCCTTCCTGGTATAGACGAACGGCATAACTCAGCGTGTCATCACCACCAATAGGTATGAGGTAGTCAATTTCGAGATATTCAAGATTCTTCAAAACTTCAGGTGTGAGATCATTTACATCTTTATTATACTTTTCCTGAAGGTGCGGAGGTACGGAAGCCTTTTTAACCCGGCTTGGGTTGGTTCTCGAGCTATGAAGAAAGGTTCCGCCGGTTCGTCCTGCTTTATTAACAACTTCGTATGTCAGACTTTGATAACATTTACTATTGTCGGCTTTCTTATCCCTTATTATTTCAATCAGGCCGGCCCATCCGCGTCTTAGCCCAATTACCTTATACCCCTCTCGTAATGCCCGGATAGTTACGGCTCGTATTGCAGGATTTAATCCGGGTACGTCTCCACCGCCAGTAAGAATTCCAATAACACCTTTAATTTTTTTTGTATTTGCCATAGCAGTCTCTCCATTAGGATTCATGTAACCCGTCTGGTTTCAAGCCGGGTGTACTCAGATGATAATCACTTACAAAAGCATAACATCAAGTTAGTAACATTAATATCTAATTAAACTAATTTTGCGAAAAGAAAGGCATAGATACAATATGAATTTTCACGAACTCGATGGTTTATATATAACTGTATAGGGGGACTTTTAAAATTAATGACTTATTTATGAGATGTGATTTAAACTATTTAGAAGATGTTAATTTTCATTTTTATAAAAATTGATCTATAAAAAAGGCAGGTATAATAAAGATATATACCCGCCTTTTTATTAATAACGAATCTAACTAATTGTTTATCTCTACTGTCTTCTTATTTATTAGATAACGCTTTAACTTCGTAGTCACTAATTTTCAAATCAAGGTGATGGTTCAGCCTGAATCCGACAATTCCTTCAGTTGACATCAAATCAGCTCTATTTATGCTCTTCAGAAGTTTGCCATTACTCATAAAGTCAACTTTTTCTCCTTCTACCTTGATACTTAAGGTATTTACGGTTTCACCATTTTTATCCATTTTGTTAACGGACGGAGAGGATGTCCAGCCGGACAACAACGATGTTCCGGCACCGTCACGTCGTTTAATCAGGTAATCACCATCCTGCCGTACCAAAAAATAAATATATTTTTGATTGGATTGCTGAAGGTTTTGTCCACCGATAAATAACCCATATGCCTCGGCATGGTGGGTTTTTGTAACCTGATCGAATTTTGCCGTGATCTGGTAATTACCGGTTTTGACTTCACCGGGATTGTAATAGATGCCTGCTCCCATGGCATCAGCTTTAAAATGAAATCCATAGCCCGTTTTATTAAAATTGAAATCCTTTTTACCGGCATAGGTATGATCCAGGCGATAATACCAACCGGAGGCTAATTTTCCTTTAAACTCGAGTTTTTTTGGTTGATTCGTTTGGGCCATCAAAGCGGTTGCGGTGAATAACAATGAGATAAGTAAGATGAGTTTACGCATATCTATTTAACATTTTGGTTAACAGTCAGTATAACAAGACAAATAACTGGTTATAACACTTTATTCGTATTTGTTGTTAAAGTGTCCTATAACAATAAAATATACCATAAGATTAATTAATCTATCTGGTTTGTGTTATTAAACAAAACATTTATAAAATAGATTTCAATTTATCGATAGAAATATTAGATCCACATATTACTATCACACTTGTCTGATTTTTTAAATGCTCTATTTTCAGCATAAAAGCGGCTATAGCTACTCCGGCAGCTCCTTCTACAAGCTTACCGTGCTTGGTCAACATGGTCCTTATACCGGATTTAATTTCGTCTTCCGATACCAGGATAAATTCATCAATAAGGTTGTTACAAATCCCGAACGTGATCGAATCTTCTTCAAACCCACCGGCAGAACCGTCTGACAGGGTTTCTTTTTGTTCAACGGTTTGATGTGTTCCTGTTTGAACGCTCAAAGCCATTTCGGGGGACCTTTCAGGTTGACAACCATAAATCTTGGTCTTTGGGGAGACTTTATCAAGATATGTTGCTATACCCGATATCATGCCACCACCACCAACGGTTGCAAATACATTATCTATGTCCTGAACCTGTGAAGCCGCTTCAATTGCAATTGTTCCCTGCCCTCCAATTACTTGTGGATCATTGTAGGGAGAGACCCAAACCATGTCATGTTTCCGGGCATAATCTTTGGCGAACATCTCCGAATCAAAACAATCGTCACCGTGGAAAAGTAATTCTGCGCCATACGATTTCAAGGCGTCCACTTTAGAAGAAACGGCATTATGAGGTAAAACGATTTTACCTTCCATATTTAATAAACGAAGGGCACGTGCGAAACCGAGTCCGTGGTTTCCGGTAGAAGCTGTTATGGCTATTTTGTCAATACCGGATTCTTGTAACCACATTAATTTATTTAAACTACCACGTGCTTTGAAAGAACCGGTAACCTGTTCACTTTCTAATTTCAGGTAAACATCTCCACCGCTTAGGGAACTGAGATAATTTGAATACAAAAGGGGAGTTTTAAGTATTTGTGACCGTATCCTGATCTCAGCTTTTAATATTTCTGCTAATATATCCATACATTTTGTATATCATTTTAATGAATTTAGAACCTGTAGTGATGTAATATAATGCTCAGGACGGTTAAACATTAACATTAGGTAGTTTTATGTGGATAGAAACTTTTGAACTGGAACGAAGACAGTCTATTTGGGAAAATCATGTATCGTTTAATTTGACGGAAAGCGGTATTCATCCTTATACATTAAATGAATTATTCAAGGATGAAGAATTAGAAGAATTGTTAAATCTGCGTCTGGGCTATGGACAAACGAACGGTTCTATTGAATTACGCAATGTCATTGCTGCTTTGTATGAGGATCAAACACCGTCCAATATACTGGTGACGAGCGGTTCATCCGAGGCAAATTTTATTGCCATGCATACACTTTTGGAGGTGGGGGACGAAATAGTGTATATGATTCCCAATTATCTGCAAATATGGGGCCTGGCAAGATCAATGAATGTTACTGTTAATACATTCCGGTTACATGAGGAATTAAATTGGCAGCCGGATATCCAGGAACTTAAAGACCTCGTAACAGAAAAAACAAAAATGATCGTTGTTTGCAATCCGAACAACCCAACAGGTTCTGTTCTCAATAGAGAATCGATAGAGGCGATTATTGGTCTTGCCGGTGAATTCGACGCCTATATCTATGCTGACGAGGTGTACCGGGGAGCTGAACTTGACGGCAAGGAGACGGAAAGCTTCCTGAATCTATATGATAAAACCATTGTATGCAGTGGATTATCAAAATCATATGCTCTGCCCGGTGTGAGAATAGGTTGGCTGGCAGGACCCGAAGATATCATTGAAAAATGTTGGTCACACAGAGACTATACTTCCATAAGCTCAAGTGTTTTGAGTCAGGAAATAGCTGTCAGGGCTTTACAGCCCGATAAACGATCGGATATATTAGATCGAAACAGGAATATTTTGCGTGAAAATTTAAATATCATACAGGATTGGCAGGATCAGGAAAATATGTTTGAATATATACCACCCAAAGCAGGAGGGATGGCCTTTTTCAAATATCAGATAGATATAAATTCAACAGAATTAACCAATCAACTTCGGAAAGACAAAAGTGTATTTCTGGTAGCCGGTGATTGTTTTGGAATGGATCACTACCTGAGAATTGGGTTCGGTGCCGAAAAGAACTATTTAAAAGAGGGTTTAATTCTTTTTAGTAAATATTTAAGCGATTTGAGTCGTTAATATTTCATGCTGAT
>DATFMH010000076.1:0-15464 GCA_035267045.1 Balneolales bacterium | reverse complement strand
TCTGTGAATTAAACACCCGGCGTTTCCATTCATTGCGAACCTTATAGGCATAGCTATATATACATGACGTCAATTATGAGTTAATCATGTGAAATCTAATTACCAATTTCCGTTTATCCATACTCCTGTTTCCGTCTTCCCTCATAGCCATTCCTAGCTTGACGGGTAGTATATCAACTTCATTTCTAAATGTTCAAAAGATAGCAATCAAATTCTCGAAGCAGAGCTTCTGTGAAGAAAGTCCCCAACGAGACGTTGGGAACGAGAATATAATCTGCTTAGATTTGCGAAAATCTGTGGCTTAAAAAAATAACCATAGTGTGCGCAGTGTTCGATGGGCTCCACCCATCGAGGGTGGTGTCCATCTATAACGTTTTGGACTTGTATAGGTGGACACCACTTGTTGAAGTGGAGCCCACCGGTTTATTTCCGGTTGACCGACCGATCGGGGTCGGGCATGACAGCCAGAGTTGGCGTTGGTGGATTGATACCTTGGTTAACTTATGTGTTATTACGTTCGAGACCTTGCAGGTTTTTGAAACCTGCAAGGTCTTTTTTAAAGCTATTGGCGTGATTTAGACCCATTCTAAGTTTTTGAAATCGGTTGCATATTTTTCGATTAGCGCTATTTTGATTTGTTTTTTATTGATAAAGATATGATATATAAATACTAAAATATTGGAATTGAATTATAGAACCGGACGAACATGAACCCTAAAATCACTACAAAAACCATCATCACGATAAGTTGTATTGGCTTTCTATTTGCAATAGTATCCAGGAGCCAGGCACAGTCCTATCCGTTCAAAATTAAAAAATCCATTTATCACAAAGGATGGATCGATCTGAATAAGAATGGAAAAATGGATCCCTATGAGAATCCGAACCTTCCGGTAAAAAAAAGAATTGACGACCTTATCAGTCGAATGAACATCAATGAAAAAACGGGACAACTAGTCACATTATACGGTTATGGTGCTGTATTACAAGATGAGCAGCCCACTAAAGCCTGGAAAGATACCACCTGGAAGGATGGAGTCGCCAACATCGATGAACAATTGAACGGGCGTAAATTGTCCGGTTTATTCTGGCCTCCTTCGTTACATGCCAAATCATTGAATAATGTTCAACGTTTTTTTATAGAGCAAACACGTCTCGGAATCCCTGTTGATTTCACTAATGAAGGCATCAGAGGGCTCAAAGCCTATAAAGCAACAAGTTTCCCTGTTGAAATTGGTCAGGGCAGTACCTGGGATCCTGATTTGATAAAGAAAATCGGTAACGTAGAAGGTGAAGAAGCCCGGGCTTTAGGGTATACAAATGTTTATTCACCTGAGATGGATGTTGCCCGTGATCCGCGATGGGGAAGAGTACCATCAACATATGGTGAAGATCCGTATCTTTTAAGTAAACTGGGTGTTGCCATGGTGGATGGGCTACAGAGCGAACGGGTGGTTTCTACACTGAAGCATTTTGCCGTTTACAGTATCCCAAAAGGTGGACGCGATGGAGCTGACCGAACGGATCCGCATGCTTCACCACGGCAAGTATACACTATTTTCATGCCTCCGTTTAAAGCAACCGTTGAAGCGGGCGCATTGGGGGTCATGAGTTCCTATAATGACTATAATGGTATTCCTGTGACCGGCAGTTATCATTTTCTGACACAGATTTTGCGTCAACAGTACGGTTTTAAGGGATATGTCGTCACCGACAGCGGGGCACTACAGTTTATCTATTCCAAGCATCATGTGCAGGATAGTTTTAAGGATGCGGAAATTCAGGCGCTTGAAGCTGGAGTTAATGTCCGTACCGATTTTCAAAGGCCAAGGGTCTTTTTAAATCCATTACGGGAAGCCGTTCGTAACGGAGAAATACCGATGAGCGTTATTAACCAACGGGTACGGGATGTTCTCCGTGTAAAATATTGGCTCGGTTTATTTGATAATCCATATGTCGATGTCTCCAAATCAAATCAGAATGTACGAAAGAAATCATCCATAGCCTTATCATTACGGGCTGCTGAGGAATCACTTGTATTGCTTAAAAATTCAAATAATACGCTGCCTTTTAATAAAAATAAGATTCACTCAATTTTGGTAACCGGTCCTGATGCTACAATGTCCAATAGCCTGATTAACGGGTATGGCCCGAGAGGGGTAAAAGTAACTACAGTATTAAATGGTATTAAAAATGAAGTAGCAAAAGGTACTAAAGTTAGCTATGTGAAAGGTCCGGATGTAAGAGATAAAAAATTCCCTCAAAGTGATATCATGGAGACATCAGTTACAAAAGCGGAACAGGAGCAAATAAATGAGGCGGTTGATGCCGCGAAACATTCGGATGTAGCTGTAATTGTGGTCGGAGAAAATAATAAAACGGTGGGCGAAGGAAGATCCCGCGTCAGTTTGAACCTCCCAGGACATCAGTTAGCGTTGATAAAAGCTGTTTATGCCACGGGAACACCAACTGTAGCAGTATTAATGAATGGTCAGCCACTGACGATAAACTGGACGAATGATCATGTTCCTGCTATTTTGGAAGCATGGTTTCCGGGTGCCAGAGCCGGGGATGCGATTGCCAAAGCATTATTCGGTGAATATAATCCCGGTGGAAAATTGCCAATCACTTTCCCCAAAACGGTCGGTCAGGTACCATTGAATTTCCCATATTTACCTTACAGTGAATCGTATATGCCCGATGATCCGGGTGCTAATGCGAGAGTTACGGGTCCGTTATATCCATTCGGTTACGGTTTAAGTTATACACAGTTTAAATTCAGTGACTTGAAAATTACACCGGAAAAACAAAACACCGGCGGAAATGTGAATGTTTCGTTTAATTTAAAAAATACAGGTCAGCGCGAAGGAGATGAGGTTGTTCAATTGTATTTGCATGAAAAGACCACACCGGTTATTACTCCGGTTCGTGTTTTAAGAGGATTTAAACGAGTTGCTTTGGAACCGGGCGAATCAAAAGTTATTCAATTTACATTAACCTCCAAAGATCTGCATTTACTTAACAAACATATGGAATGGGAAGTCGTGCCGGGGACATTTGAGGTTTCTATTGGAAATTCTTCGATAGATACGAGATTAAAAGGTGAATTCCATATTGAAGGAAAAGTATCCAATAAAGCATATGGTTTTTAAATAAAGGAGAAGAATAATTGATATGGTTACATTCGAAAATACAAGTGACGATGGACGATAGATCGCAGACGGTAGCCATTTATAGTAATTATAAATGTTGAATGTTGATTTAATTGTGATCATAACTTCAAGTACTTTACTCCTCTATGGTCAACCGTCTATCGTCTAAATTTTATTTATCATCCCTTGAATTCAAGTTAAATTATGAAAATTACGAAAGCAGAAGTTATTGTATGCTCACCAGGCAGAAATTTTGTAACGTTAAAAGTATATACGGATGAAGGAATATACGGTTTAGGTGATGCCACATTAAACGGGCGTGAATTGTCGGTTGTATCTTATCTGGAAGATCACCTCGTTCCGTGTCTGATTGGTCGTGATCCCTTTAATTCGGAAGATATCTGGCAGTATTTTTATCGAGGAGCCTATTGGAAAAGAGGTCCGGTAACAATGGCTGCCATAGGTGCTATCGATATGGCTATGTGGGATATCAAAGGTAAAGCCCTGAATACGCCTGTCTATAACCTGATTGGCGGAAAAAGCAGAAATGGAGTAATGGTATATGGTCATGCTAACGGCAGCGATCTGGATGAAACGGTCGATGAGGTAGGTAAATATATTGACATGGGATATAAAGCCATTCGGGTTCAATCCGGCATTCCGGGTCTGGATAGTACATATGGAGTGGCAAAAGAGAAAATGTATTATGAACCGGCAGAAAAAGGCCTGCCTCAGGAAAATTTCTGGTCAACAGAGAAATATTTAAATTTTGTTCCCAAACTGTTTGCTAAACTTCGCGATACGTATGGGGATGAACCGCATTTATTACATGATTGTCATCATCGGCTGACACCCATTGAAGCAGGCAGACTTGGTAAAGAACTGGAATCATTTCACCTGTTCTGGCTGGAGGATACGATTGAGGAAGAACTGCAACAGGGATTTCGAACCATTCGTAATCATACGACAACCCCGCTGGCCGTAGGTGAGATATTTAATTCCGTATATGACGTGCAACAGCTTATTACGGAACAACTGATCGATTATTTGCGGATGACTATCTTACATGGAGGCGGCATCACTCCTATGTTAAAAATCGCAGCTTTTGCCTCAATCTATCATATTAAAACCGGTTTTCATGGAGCTACAGATCTTTCGCCAATAAACCTCGCCGCTGCATTAAATGTGGATATGGCCATAAATAATTTCGGAATTCAGGAGTACATGTTACATACAAAAGAGACAAATGATGTATTTCCACATGAATACTATTTCGAAGATGGTTATCTTCATCCTGGTGGCGCACCCGGATTGGGTGTAGATATAAATGTGGAGCTTGCTAAAAAATATCCTTACGAACGGGCGTATTTACCGGTCAATCGTAAGGAAGACGGAACTATGTTTAATTGGTAAGTTAAAGGATATTGAAAGTGCAGAATAAAGTTGTCACCTTTGGCGAAATAATGCTTCGCTTAGCCACCAAAGGGTTTAAACGATTTTCACAAGCCACCGAATTCGAGGCCATCTACGGGGGCGGGGAAGCCAACGTGGCGGTCTCACTGGCCAACTTCGGGCTGCCGGTCGATTTTGTCACCCGCCTGCCCGACAACGATATTGGCGAGGCCGCCCTGATGAATCTTCGCAAATACGGGGTGGGCACCGGTAAGATCATCCGCGGCGGAGAGCGCCTGGGCATTTACTTCCTGGAGAAAGGAGCGGTCAGCCGGGGCAGCAAAGTGGTCTACGACCGGGCCCATTCGGCTATATCACAAATAAAACCGGGTATGATCGACTGGGAAAAGGTATTCGGGGACGCCGGCTGGTTCCACTGGACCGGGATCACCCCGGCGATCTCCGAAGGCACTGCCGCGGTGTGTAAAGAAGCCGTCGAGGCGGCCAATAAACTTGGCTTAACGGTCTCGACCGACCTGAACTACCGCAAGAAACTCTGGAAGTACGGCAAGGAACCTTCCGAGGTGATGCCCGGGCTGGTCGAAGGCTGCGATATCATCCTGGGCAACGAGGAAGATGCTGAAAAGGTCTTTGGCATCCGGGCTGAAGGGGCCGATGTGACTGCAGGAAAAGTCGAAGGAGCCGCCTATCAGTCCGTATGTAAACAGTTGATGGAGAAATTCCCCAAAGCGAAGAAAGTAATCATCACCCTGCGCGGGTCGAAGAGCGCCTCGCATAACAGCTGGTCGGGTGTGCTCTGGAACGGCGAGCAGCTACTGACGGCCCCGACCTACCAGATCACCCATATCGTGGACCGTGTAGGCGGGGGCGATTCGTTCATGGGCGGGCTGATCTACGGGCTGCTCACCTATGAGACAGACCAGGAGGCCCTCAAGTTTGCCGTGGCCGCCTCGTGCCTGAAGCATACGATCGAAGGGGACTTCAACCTGGTCAGTGTCGCTGAAGTGGAAAAACTCATGCATGGAGACGCCTCCGGGCGGGTCTCCCGGTAGCCAATCATAAGAACAGAACAGTATAAAAGAATAAGAATTATGGCACGATTTACACGATTTACGGTCGCCTCCACGATGATCCGGACGGGGCTGGTACCGGTCTTTTATCACAAAGATATCGAAACAGCTAAACAGGTGCTCAAAGCTTGTTACGCCGGGGGCGTACGGGTGTTTGAATTCACCAACCGGGGCGAGTATGCCCACCAGGTGTTCGGCGAACTCAATAAATATGCCGAAGCCGAACTCTCTGAGCTGATCATGGGCGTGGGCTCGGTGGTCGATGAAGCGACGGCCGCTCTTTATATCCAATTAGGAGCCAATTTTGTGGTCTCCCCGGTGATGAAACCGGAGATGGCGCGGATCTGTAATGCCCGGAAGATCATGTGGATCCCCGGGTGCGGCTCGCTGAGTGAGATAGCCCGGGCCGAAGAGGCGGGAGCGGAGATCGTGAAGATTTTCCCGGCCACCCAGGTGGGCGGACCCAAATTCGTAAAATCGGTGAAAGGTCCCTGTCCGTGGACGAGCATTATGCCGACCGGCGGGGTGGCTCCGAGCGAGGAGAACCTCAAAGCCTGGTTCGAGGCCGGGGTGGCCTGCGTAGGTATGGGGTCCAAACTGGTGACCAAAGAGCTCCTGGCCAACCGGGACTTTGAAGCCCTGACAAAGAAGGTGAAAGAAGCGCTAACCATAATAAAAAAAATACGTTAGGCCTACCTTTTTAATGGTATGAACATTTAATAATTAATCGAATGAGGAAATAATGAACGATATTAACAGTCCGACCGGTAGTGTTACCGGGGGTGCCGATGCTGCTACCGTACCAAAAATAGGCTCATTCCGGTGGACGATCTGCGCCTTGCTTTTTCTGGCCACAACTATTAATTATGTCGATCGTCAGGTTATCAGCATCCTTGCCCCGATGTTGCAGAATAAAATAGGCTTTGATCAACTGCAATATGGATATATCGTAACAGCATTCGAGGGTGCCTATGCTCTGGGTTTATTGTTAGTAGGACGCATTATCGATAAAATCGGCACCAAGAAAGGGTATTCATATTCTCTATTTCTGTGGAGCCTGGCGGCTATGGGACATGCCCTGGTACAGACTGCCTTTGGTTTTGGTGTGGCCCGTTTCCTGCTGGGTCTGGGGGAATCCGGTAACTTTCCGGCGGCGATAAAAGCAACAGCCGAATGGTTTCCTAAGAAAGAACGGGCATTGGCTACTGGCTTTTTTAATTCCGGAGCCAATGTCGGAGCCATAGTTGCACCGTTACTGGTCCCGTGGTTAACACTCAAATATGGCTGGCAGTCTGCTTTTATTTTTACGGGCGCTATTGGATTTGTTGTACTGGTTATCTGGATCTGGATGTATAAACTGCCCGAATATCATGAGAAAGTAACCAATGAGGAACTGGCTTTTATCAAAAGTGATCAGGAAGACCAGGAGCAGGTCAAAGTACCCTGGCTCAAATTATTGAAGTACCGTCAGACCTGGGCTTTCGTGATCGGAAAGTTCTTAACCGACCCGATCTGGTGGTTTTACCTGTACTGGCTACCCAAATTCTTCAACGAACACTATGGCCTGGATCTGGCTCATATCGGTTTACCACTGGTGGTAGTCTATACGATGACCACGGTCGGAAGTATCGGCGGGGGATGGATCTCATCGGCTTTTATCAAAAGGAATTCCACAATTAATAAAGGTAGAAAGCTTGCCATGTTGATCTGCGCGGTAAGTGTAGTGCCCATCATATTTGCCTCTGTAGTCACCCATTTGTGGAGTGCTGTAGCCTTGATTGGTTTGGCCGCGGCTGCTCACCAGGGATGGTCGGCCAATATCTTTACATCAGTATCCGATATGTTTCCGACTAAAGCCGTTGGATCCGTTGTTGGATTAGGTGGCATGGCCGGTTCTATCGGTGGAATGCTTATAGCTACGGCAGCCGGATTGATATTACAATTAACAGGCCATTACCTGTTCTTGTTTATCATATGCGGTTTTGCATACCTGATAGCACTCTTCATCTTCCATGTTTTAGTTCCAAATATGGAACCGGTAAAATTACCGGCAGAGGTCCTGGAAGGGTAATAGAACGCGGAAAAAGATTAGACCTGTCAGGTTTTTAAAACCTGACAGGTCTGTAGAGTTTAACGATCCGCAAAGTCTTTAAGACTTTGCGGATCTGGTAATCATATAGAAATTTTTTCTAATTAAACTAAAAGAATATGGATTTTAAATTTGTCATCGTTGGTACCGGTAACATAAGTAATACGTATTGTCAGGCTATTGAGAAAATAGATAATGTGGAAGTGGTCGGAATTGTCTCCAGAAACGGTCAAAAACCCGATGTCCTGGCAAATGCAAACGATGTGGAAATCGCTCCAGCTATTTCAGATATAAAAAGTGATTATGTCGGCGTAATATTATGTACTCCAAATGGGTTACACCACAAAGCGGCGATCGAAGCGGCTCGTTTAGGCAAACATGTATTAACGGAGAAAGTCCTGGATATATCCGTTGAATCCATGGATGCCATGATACAGGTATGCAAAGAAAATAATGTTAAACTGGGCGTGGCTTATCAACGCCGTATGAGTCCGGATAATAAAGTGATCAAAGAAATGATTGAGTCTGGTAAACTGGGTAAGATTTTTGGCATCGATCTTACCTTAAAAAATTACAGGGACCAGGCGTATTACGATAGTTCAGAGTACCGTGGAACGTGGTCGATCGACGGCGGTGGCTGTTTCATACAACAAGGTGCTCATTATATTGACCTCTATACCTGGTTTTTTGGCATGCCGGAATATGTAATAAGTGCATTAGGGACTTTTACACACGATATTGAAGTTGAAGATCATGGTGCTGTTATTCTAAAACATAAAGATGGAAAAATAGGGACTATCATTGCCTCGACAGCCACAAAACCGGGTTTTGATGCTAAATTCGAAATTCACTCCGATAAAGGGACGCTCATTTTAGAGAATGACAGGATAACGAAATGGTTGATTGATGATATCCCTAATCCTGCTAACGCCCAAGATGTAAAGATTCACAGTGGGGCGAAGTCCGCTTCTGTTGCCGATACGTCCGGACATGAAGCGATTATATCAGATTTCGTTCAGGCTGTAAGAGAAAATCGTGAGCCGGCAGTTTCCGGGGTGTCTGCCCGGAAAGCAACCGAATTAATACTGAAAATTTATAATAATACCATCGAAAAGAAATGTTTTTGAAATGAGTGAAACAGAGTTGAGAATCGATTATGAAGAGATAAAATCTGTCTTGAATGATATTCTTATGAACTATGGATTTGACGAGGATAAAGCAGGCCGGTTATCAGGAATTTTTGCGGATAATAATTTGTATGGAAAGGATTCACACGGACTCAACCGATTTCCTTCGTTCATTCAGAGTTTAAAAAGTGATATCATTAATATTGAAGCCATACCACAGAAAGTGAAAGGATTTAGTGCATTTGAGCAGTGGGATGCACAACTCGGTGCTGGTCCGTTGAATGCCGCGTTCAGCACCGACAGAGCTATGAAACTTGCCGACAAATTCGGCGTTGGTTGTGTGGCCCTTCGCAATTCCAACCACTGGATGCGAGGAGGTACTTATGGATGGCGTGCAGCTGAAAAAGGTTACTTCTTCATTGGCTGGTCGAATACCAAGCCCAACATGCCGGCTTGGGGGAGTGATGAACCCCGGTTGGGGAATAATCCTATGGTTATTGCAATACCTAAGAAGAACGGACCCGTTGTATTGGATATGGCCATGAGTCAATATTCATATGGTTCTTTGGAAGTTCGTTCTAAAAATGATAAGGATTTACCATTTGCCGGTGGATATGACGAAGACGGTAACTTAACGACTCAACCTGATGACATCCTTGCAACACAAAGAGCTCTGCCTGCCGGACTATGGAAAGGAGCAGGCCTGGCTTTGGTGTTAGATATAATGGCAGCTATTCTTTCGGATGGCAAATCTACAAAAACGATCGGAGAACAGGTAGAAGAATATGGGTTGTCACAGGTTTTCATCGCTGTCAAACCGGGTATGACGGGAACGACCCGGGCTATAAATCAAACGGTTGAAGAAATTATTACCGATTACCAATCCTCGAATAAAATAGAAGGTATCGATATTATTTATCCGGGTGAACGTTGTATGAAAGCTTATAAAGATCGTAAAGAAAATGGCATACCCGTGCAACAATCTGTCTGGGATGGTATCAGGGAGATGATGTAAAAGACGACAGACCACCCAATACGTTCTGACTGTCATTACCCGATTTGAGGTGGAAAATAGATGTGTTGAGCTACGGGTATATGTCGAAATTGCACGGTTGTAAGTAGTATACCACCTATCTGGATGCCCGTCCAGCCGGGCATGACTCAGAGGCGGTGTTTGCGGAATGAAGCCTAATTTCGCTTATGTGTGGTGTATTAACCCCTCAACGTTGTCATTCCCCGCTCAGACGGGGAATCCAGATGCATGGTGCTATGGGTACATGCTGTGTTAATTAGGCCAATAAATATTCTTATTATTCCTAAAATCATTTTTCTCTGTAAGGGTCATTCACCATTCATGTCTTTAATAGTGAACCCATTGTTCATTATTACTTTTAATATTATGTCCGGCTGGAATAAGAAACAATATTATGTCTATATATTAGCCACTCATATGCGAGGTACGCTCTATATAGGAGTAACCGGTTCACTCCTGAATCGTGTTTGGCAACATAAACATAACTTGAATAAAGGGTTCACAAATAAATATGGTATTCATCGATTAGTTTATTATGAAATGTACGGTTCGATCCACCAAGCAATTGAAAGAGAAAAACAATTAAAACATTGGAAGCGAATGTGGAAGATTGAATTAATTGAAAAAGTTAATCCAAAGTGGCATGATTTATATGATGATGCACCATTCTTATAAGGCATTGACCATATTCCTGAATCAAATGGCAACGATTGTAAGAATATTCCCGCCTATCTGAATAACCGGTCAGGGTCGGGCATGACATTCTGAGGCTGTAACTACATATTAAATCATTGGTAAGCTAATAAACGGTGTCGTCAACCCTCAACGTTGTCATTCCTCGCCCAGACGGGGAATCCAGATGCATGGGGCTATGGGTACATTCCGAAATTGCAAGGTTGTAAGTAGTATACCACCTATCTGGATGCCCGATCCAACCGGGCATGACTCAGAGGCGGTGTTTGCGGAATGAGGCCTAATTTCGCTTATGTGTGGTGTATTAAACCCTCAACGTTGTCATTCCTCGCCCAGACGGGGAATCCAGATGCATGGGGCTATGGGTACATGCCGAAATTGCAAGGTTGTAAGTAGTATACCACCTATCTGGATGCCCGATTCAACCGGGCATGACTCAGAGGCGGTGTTTGCGGAATGAGGCCTAATTTCGCTTATGTGTGGTGTATTAACCCCTCAACGTTGTCATTCCTCGCTCAGACGGGGAATCCAGATGCATGGTGCTACGGGTACAAGCCGGTAAAATAGGGTGACAGGTAGCATATTAGCCTGGATTAAACAAGATCAATGGACATCTATCATGTTTTCAAAGCAGAGTTCCCGATAATGGCGTCACGAAGCAGAGCTTCGTAACGAGGGAATGGATAATACGCCCAATCCAATCATCCATGAATCTGAAAAATCCCAATTCTGACATGTAGAACGCTGATTTGATAAGAAAATGACGATAACAGAACGTAATTAAATAAATTTGTCGATTAATAAGTCTTTTACAAGCATTATCTCACCTGGATATCCGGTCGGGGCCGGGTATAACATTCGTCGGTTAGTTATTGCATTAAACCTATGGTAAGCTATGAGCAGTGCCACCAACACCCAACATTGTCATTCCTCGCTCAGACGGGGAATCCAGATGAGTGGTCCTATGGGTACAAGCCGGTAAAATAGGGTGACAGGTAGCATACTAACCTGGATTAAACAAGATCAAAAGACATCTATCATGTTCTCGAAACAGAGCTTCTGTGAAGGGCATTCCCATCCCGAACGCTTTCGGGATGGGAACGAGGAAAACCTCTACAGCTCCAGAGAAGCTGCCTGCCTGTAGAAAATTGTAATTGTTTATTATCGATGGCTCCGGAGGAGCCTCCTGTACCGATTATGCCGGGAATGATTGACATGATATCCATTGAATATTTTATTGATATATCAGATATCTGAATCATCATATTTTATGGGTAAGCCTTGTTTGATTGTTTCGAACAGGGGGCTCCTCCGGAGCAATTCAATTATCCCAAATTCATTTCAAATTTGAAAAATGGAACATTATCAATCATATCAGGCTCGAACTATTTTTAAAAGACCTGTCGCAACTATATGTTTATAAATCATTTGTATTGCATAACGGAACACAGGGTGTCCAGTTGTTCGTTGCGGGACAGAGTCCAGCAACGAGAGATTTATATTCTTTATTCTAAATTCTGTTTTCTGAATTCTAGATTAAATTACTCATTATTCATTGCCAATTACTAATTGCCGAAAGCTGACGGCGGATCGCTAATAGCTTATACAAAAAAAGGATGATACAACATTCACTCGTCATATCATCCTTTATAATACAATATCAAAAACAAATTAACCGTAAAGACCTCCGGGCTCTCAACCCGAAAGGTCTTACGGTATTTGTCCTTTTAGCTAAGCAGTAGCATTAACGGAGCTACTAACCTCAGACTTTTCTTTTTGTTCTCTTAAATTAGCTTGTGCTGCGGCTAAACGTGCAATAGGTACACGGAAAGGAGAACAAGAAACATAATTCAGTCCGGTTCTGTGACAGAATTCAACAGAATTCGGTTCACCACCATGTTCACCGCAGATACCGACTTTTAAGTTCTTACGGCTTGAACGACCGCGTTTAGTACCCAACTCGACTAATTGACCAACTCCTTTTTGATCGAGGACCTGGAATGGATCTGTTGGGAGGATTTTCTTATCGAGATATTGCGATAAGAATTTACCGGCGTCGTCACGACTGTAACCGAAAGTCATTTGTGTCAGGTCGTTAGTACCAAAAGAGAAGAACTCGGCTTCTTTAGCGATTTCATCGGCTGTTAAAGCAGCACGAGGAATCTCAATCATGGTACCGACCATGTATTTTACACTGTCACCGGCTTTATCAAATACTTTTTCAGCCGTTCTGTTAATGACTTCTTTCTGATCGATGAACTCTTCAACGGTTCCTACCAACGGTACCATAATTTCAGGTACGATATCCTGGCCTTTTTTCTTCAGATTTACGGCGGCTTCAAGAATTGCTTGTGCCTGCATCTCTGTAATTTCAGGATAGGTAACACCTAAACGGCAACCGCGGTGGCCTAACATCGGATTAAATTCCTTGAGCTTTTCAACCTTGTCATGAATCTTACTTTCAGAAACACCAAGGTTTTTAGCCATTTCTTTGATCTCCTTGTTAGTATGCGGCAGAAATTCGTGCAATGGCGGATCCAGTAAACGTATCGTTACAGGTAAACCGCTCATGGCTTTGAATATTCCGATGAAATCGGATTTTTGCAGTGGCAATAATTTACCAAGTGCTTCACGACGTTCTTGTTCGTTATCGGCCATAATCATCTCACGTACCGCTTTGATGCGATCGCCTTCGAAGAACATATGCTCAGTTCGGCAAAGTCCGATACCTTCAGCGCCAAAATTACGGGCCTGTTGAGCATCGTTCGGGTTATCTGCATTGGCACGTACATTCATGGAACGGTTTTCATCAACCCAGCTCATGAATGTTTCGAAGTGACCGCTGATACCTGGTTTTTCGAGTGGTTGTTTACCTAGGATTACTTCACCGGTCGTACCGTTCATGGAGATCCAATCACCTTCATGAACTTCAAGTTCACCATTGGTGAAGAATTTCTTCTCATAGTTGATGACGATATCACCACAACCGGCTACGCAAGGTTTACCCCAACCGCGGGCAACAACAGCTGCGTGGGATGTCATTCCACCGCGAGATGTTACAATACCTTCAGCAGCAGCCATACCACCAACATCTTCAGGGCTTGTTTCGATACGGACCAGCATTACCTTTTTGCCTTCTTCCTGAGCCTTTTCGGCTTTTTCAGAGTCGAAAACAACCTGACCTACAGCAGCACCAGGAGATGCCGGAAGACCGGTAGCAATTACTTTATCTTTATATCCTTCAGGATCGGAGAATTGCGGGTGCAATAATTGATCCAGGTGACCCGGTTCTACAAGGTTAAGAACAGCCTCTTTTTCATCGACAAGGCCTTTTTCAACAAAGTCGATAGCGATCTTAAGTGCTGCAGGACCCGTACGTTTACCATTTCTGGTCTGTAACATGAACAGGTTACCTTCCTGAATTGTAAACTCAATGTCCTGCATGTTCTTGTAGTGATTCTCCAACTGTGTTGTCAATTCGAGAAGCTCAGCGTATGCATCTGGCATTTCATCAGCTAATTTACTGATGGGTTGGGGCGTTCGAATACCCGCTACAACATCTTCACCCTGGGCATTCTTCAAAAACTCACCATAAAGTTTGTGCTCGCCGGTGGCTGGATTTCTTGTGAAGCAGACACCGGTTGCTGAGCTTTCACCCATATTACCAAATACCATCGTTTGAACATTAACACCTGTTCCGATAAGGCCTGTAATTTTGTTCAATCTACGGTATTTGATAGCGCGATCACTATTCCAAGAATCAAATACGGCATTGATAGCAAATGTTAATTGTTCCCATGGATCAGTAGGGAAATCGTGGTCGGTATGTTTACGGTAGATAGCTTTATATCTGTCTACTAAAACTTTCAAATCTTCAGTAGATAGGTCGATATCATTTTTTACTTTTTTCTCTTTTTTGAGAGAATCGATGGCATGCTCGAAATAATCATGTGATACATGCATAACAACATTTCCGAACATATCGATAAAACGGCGGTATGAATCGTAGGCAAAACGTTCGTTACCGGTCTTTTTTGCAAGACCTTCAACGACTTCATCATTCAAACCGAGATTAAGAACGGTATCCATCATACCGGGCATCGAAATAGCGGCACCTGAACGAACAGAAACAAGAAGAGGGTTTTTGGGATCGCCAAAATTGGCGCTCATTGCCTTTTCAACAAACTTTACTCCTTCTTTAACCTGTACTTCAAGTCCACCGGGCCAGTTATCCTGGTTGGTATGATAATGATGACATGCTTTGGTAGTGATCGTAAAACCGGGAGGGACAGGCAGGCCGATGGAGGACATTTCTGCAAGTCCCGCACCTTTACCACCCAGAAGCTCCTTCATATTACGATTACCATCCGTTTGATCTTTACTAAATTTATAAACGTATTTTTCCTGATTGGGCATAATTATTTTCCTAATTAAGCTAAAAGGTTTTTACTCTATGAAAACAAATAATTAATAATTTAATATTCCGGGTTAGCCGTTTAAATTTCTTATTAGTCAATTATGCAATGATCATCAATAAAACACTATTCTGATATTGCCGGGTCATTGACAAAAATTGCGTTTGATTTATACCGCTTTTGCCGGAATATCCTTAAGAAGATAATCAGAATTTTAAAGTATGTGTAACGATACTTTAATGATTCAGATTTCTTACCGGTCATAAGAAATGAGGATTGTAAGTTAATAGCAATCCTTTTTTAAAAAATGTGTTGAAAATGTTAACGTTTGTCATCCAATTTCTTTTCAATTTGGTTTATACGCTTCTCCAATTCCATTAATTGATATAGAATCATGATATGTGTTTTTTTTGCATCGATACCCACAGGGCTCGTGTCGCTTTCGATTTCCTGCATAATTTTATCGTATTCT
>DATFMH010000075.1:0-13263 GCA_035267045.1 Balneolales bacterium | reverse complement strand
CATATCTCCTGTTTTTAATATTCATCCATTTATCATTAAATCCTTTTAAACGGTAAGCGTATTCATTATTTGAAGGGTCATGATAATCGAGAGATGTAAATTCAAATGTTATCGAGTTGTCACGATATGGTAATTTAATATGGGAAACATAAGGATAGGTCGATTTTGTTTTATATGGCCGGTTTAACACATTGATCTGGGTAATTGCAACAGGAGGTGCATACCGGTTTTCTTTGATCTCATCCGGGTTAAACGATACAAATCCTTTCTCTCCACCAAAATAAATGATCCCTTTCGAGCTGATACATGCAGCAAGAGGTAGAAGTTCATTCTGATCTATTCCGTCATTTGAGGTATAAACAGCTATGTCTTTTCGATTACTGCCAATTTTAATGATCTCTTTACTTGCACTGACCCACAGGTTACCTTTATGGTCTTCTATAATACCATCGATCTGTAAATTAGATAGCTGATCATTCATTTTAAACCTGTCGAAACTATCCTTCCCTGGATTATACAGATTTAGACCATTTTGTGTACCTGCCCACAATACCCCCTTTTTATCCTTCAGGATGGCATATACAAAATTGTTGGATAACCGGTGTTTTGTATTTTTCGAGGCGTTATAAGTAATGTATGAATCATCTTTGCTGTTGAACCTAATCAAACCTTTCCTAACGGTACCAATCCAATACATACCCTTCGCATCCTCAAACATACTCGGTATCCCCTGATTAATAAAATTGAGATCGGTATTAAATACCTTTGCAAAAGGGATAAATCGATCTTTTTTCTTATTGTAAATGAATAATCCGTTATATAATGTCCCCGCCCATAATCGTTGTTCCCTGTCGATGTAAAGGCAAATGACATATCCTGATATTAACCCGCTCTTCCCTGGCCTGTATCGTTTAAAGATATGATGTACAGGATCATACCTGCTGACTCCTTTTCCGTAATTACCGAACCAGATATAACCGGATGTATCCTGTATTGCAGAAAAAACATTCGGTCCGCCAAGCGAATCCGGCGAATTTTCTATATAACTATAATGCTTGAATTTTTGAGTCACGGGATTGAATCGATCCAGGCCGTTATCCGCTGTCCCTACCCAAATATATCCTGAACGATCCGGGTATAATTCATAGACCAGATTCCTTGGCAAATCGTTTTTCCCATTTGTTAAATACGGATAATTATGAAACAAATTATGATTAATAAAAGCTTTACAAATACCGTCAAGATGAAAAGTGAACCATAAAATTCCGGATCTTGATTGGTATATTGAATCGATGTAATTGAAGGGTATCGACTTTTTCCTGTTATTCGAATGTATATACCGGTAAAAATTATCAGAAGCTTTTTGGTAGAGATTCAATCCATTATCCGTACCAATCCACATAGCACCATCCCTTGTTTCACAAAAAGAGGTTATCCTGTTTGAGCTTATCGAGTGCGGATCATGGGAATCATATGTGTAATAATGCCATTTATTATGATCGATATCATATTTGTATAAACCCTGACCTCTTTTTGAAATAGCGCCGGTTCCTATCCAGATATTATTGTAACTATCCTCAAATATCTTCCAAACGGGTGCAATGATAGTGATATTACCCGGTACTTCTGACTCTATATATGTATCGGTCTTACGACTCTTTGTATAAACTAATAATCCCTTTGCTGTTCCTACCCATAACCTGTTATGATGATCTTTAAAAATAGCAAAAACCGATAATTTATTGGTGTTTTCATCATTGACTGTCAGAAAATGTTGGAATTTATGAGCGCCTGGCTCTAATAAATCAAAACCATTGATGGTGCCTAACCATAAATTTCCCTCATTATCCTTATAAATACTATTTATTTCATTATTACTGATACTATTGGTATCTTTTAAATTATGGATGTAGTGCTTGAAAATCCCGGTCTTATAGTCGTACCTGTTAAGGCCATTTGCTCGTGTTCCCACCCACAAATATCTACCGGAATCACACCAAAGGGAAGCAATAATATTTCCACTGATTGAAGTACTATCTCCAGGAATATTGGAATAATCTTTAAAATGATAACCATCATATCGTACCAAACCGTTGTAAGTACCAAACCACAAAAAACCAAGACTATCCTGTCCCTGGCAAATAACAGCTTTTTCCGGTAATTCATCGATATTCGATATCGGTTTAAAAATTAATGAATCTGAGTTGACACCTTTGGCCAATAGATGCACCGGCATCATTAAATAAAGCATTATAATAATTGCACTTTTCCCCAAATCAAACCTTTAGAATTACTCAAAGCCGAATTGTACAATTTTTACAATTGTACAATTAAATAATGTATCAAGCAATATATACATTTAACTAAGTAACTCTAATGTATAAAGTTATAGCTCAAAATAAATATATAATTATTTTGAGCTATATATAACTTTAATTGATTTAAAGCGTATTCATCCAAATACACAATAAAAATCAGAAAAATAGTCTGATTTAACCGCTTTTAAAGATTTTCGTATCCAATAATATCATTCCTATTGGAACTTAGCAGGATAATCAACAGACATTAACATTATCAACTGTTAATGCTTTGTACTTTTTGTACAAATTAAACTTTACCTCTTTCGTACTCCTCGAGGAAGAATATTTCGGGTTGTTCGAGTACTCCTGCCCTTTCCATAGCATCTTTCAGATCTTTGCCATTCATAAAATTACGACCATTTTCCAAATTATCCCACTCAAATAAGGCCGTTAAATTATTAGGATCATTATCAGGATGAAAAATTTGATATGATTTCTCACCACCTTTTCTACGGTTTTCACTAAAACCATCAAATGTTGCTTTCCATTTCGGGTAATCCTTAACTTTATGCCGAACTATTACATATGCCATAGTTTTCCGTAATTTTATTTTTGCTGGTGTCTATTTAGTTATTTAATTCATAAATACAAATATTGCTTAATTCCTTTAATTTTTATCCTTGATATTGCTGTTCCAGATATCTTGATACAGTTTCCAGTGTCCGTCAATTTGTTTCCAAACAACAATATATTTTCCTCTATCCATGACCTGATTATTATTACCACTTAGTGTATAATGTCCTCTTTCAATTGCTGTTTGACCTTTATTATCCAGTTCATCAATCTCTAATCGTGCGTGTTTGATACCCATATCCATTGCCTGTTTCCAAAATCGGGCAATATTCTCAGTTCCCTTTACAAGCTTGTCACCCGGCGGTAGTAACATTCCCTTTTTTACATATAGATTGCTTATACCAATTGCATCCTGGCTGTCGAATAATGATTGTAATTGGTCATTTGCTTCACGAATTGCCGAACGAATATCTGATTTTTGTATTGCCATAAATCATCCTCCTGATCTGAATTAATATGAACTTTAAGAAGCAGATAATTTTTATTGCTCTTCTATATAACCTGTTCATATAATTTTTTACTCTTCTTATAATACCACATAACAATAATAATATTAAATATTTATACTTTCATTTTTAATAAGATATATGCCGTTAGATTTGTCTAATAATAGTTAACGTCCGATATAATCATTACCGTTGGCAATAGTAATTATACTTTGGAATACAGATTGAAATTGCGCCTTCTGTCATCTGGTTACAGTATAAGGATTGTTCATCCTGGTAATTGATATTCATCAACAATCAGTGGAAATAAAATGAAAATATTTTCTTTTATATTGCTGTATTTATTTTACTTATTATATATTCTTAAGATCATTTCTGCATTTCAGTTATAATAATATTGCATATAAAAGCCATCAACCCGATTTAAAATTATGTCAAAGCTGTGGAAATAATTAATGCGATTGATTACCCTATAGCATAATTAATTCACATAAATAGTATCTCATTATGAAATTATCACGACCGTCGCCAGAAGAATATCCTGATTTTTATAAAGAGTACGTCGATCAGGTTATTGATAAAGATATCCTGAAATTCCTGGAAGAACAGAAAGACGATATAATCCTTTTTTTTAATCAAATACCCGATCCAAGAATGGATTATCGCTATTCAAAGGAAAAATGGAATATCAAAGAAATAATAAGTCACATTATTGATACGGAACGTATTTTTGCCTATCGGGCTCTCTGTATTGCCCGTGGTGACACAACATCTCTTCCGGGTTTTGATCAGGATAGTTATGTAAGCCATTCTAATGCTGATAATCTCCTCAAGGGAAAACTTGTACGTGAATTTGAAACGCTTCGGATATCAAATCTGAAAATGTTTAATAATTTTAATGTGATGATGTGGAACCGAAAAGGTTATGCCAATTCTCTTCCAATATCTACCAGAGCAATTCCATTTATTATAGCCGGTCATTTACAACACCACAAATCTGTCATTCGGGGAAAATACTTAAAAAGCTAATACTACTTATTTTAACTTAAAGTCATCGTTTTTAGCAAATCTGGTTATTTTTGTAAGTAATTGACTTGTTTACCACTACGCATATATAGCTTGTAATAAAAGCAATGTGATTTATTTATCATATCCAGTAATTAATTTCACAAATTCGCTTGACAATATACGTTTAACTCATTATCATACGTACGTAATATTTACTACATATATAAGTAATTATTAAGAATTTTTATAGAGTTTTACCTCTAATATTACCCATACCCACACATCAGGCAACCGGTTAACTTCCTATCTATTGGTTGATCGGTTGCTTACCCTCTTTAAGAAAATAAATTACTTATTTTCAAATATTACATCCTATCCACACCACTTTACCAATCATCGCAAAATCATCCTGGGTATTAATTATCTCATATGTAGAATACGCTTTATTATCACTTGATATCAGGAATTTATTACCCGGGATTTTCTGCACTCGGTTACATGTAATGGTATCATCAATCTCCATAATAAAAATGGCTCCATTTACAGGATCTTTTTTTGATTTATCAATGATGATTAAATCATGATCACGTACAGTGGGATTCATCGAATCACCTGTACAATAACAATAATTGAGATCCCCGGGATTGGCTTTTAGATATTCCCGGATAAATAATCGGGAAAATATAAAGGGATAATTTCCATTATATTCATCACTACTACTACATTCGTTTGTTAAAACCGATGATCTTAATTTCGGAATGGTTACATAGGTATCATCAAATGTTATCTGAGATAACTTATACCGGTTATTTTCTATATTTGATGTATTAAAAAGCCAATTAAAATCAACATTATCGCATTTATTGAAAATAAGTTCATAATTTATGCTGTTCCTTGATCTCCATGCAGAAATAGTACCTGATTTCACTTCTAAGAAACGCGCGAGCTCTTTGTCGGTCGGAATCTGATATATGATCTTTATACGATCTAATATAACCCCAATATTACGTAATCTTTTCATAAAAGAGCGGATATTAATAAATGAGATCGATAACGAATTAATCACTTACTATAAAAAACACCCCAAAGTATGTGTAAGGTATTTTTAAAATAAAGTCACCTTTAATTCATTTTAAAATTTGAACTAATAGGAATTATTACGTACTATAATAATGGGTATTATTACTTACTTTTATTTATTTCATATTATTGAAATAAAATAGGATTGTAGCAGTAAAAAAACTTCTATAATTATTTTTTTATTGAATTTACCCACATTAGTGAGCAATCGAATTACTAACTCGTAAATTTTGATTGCCTCCACACACACAATTAACCGGTAGTGACCTGAAATGGCATTACCGGTTTTTTATTTAAAAGGAAATGTATAGATTCACTTCCTTTAATACAAACGGGCCATAATTAATTCACATTTATTTACTTTCATCACATCAGGCATTCTGTAACTTTTCTTGATAGTTGTACCTAAATGATCTTAGACAACTTCCTGAATAATTGATGAAATGGTTTTGAAACCTCAAACTTAGATCACTTGCATCCCTTAAAATTAATCGGCCGTTTATATTCTTTGTTTTACTATTTACCAAACCTACTGTAAATTACGTCGATTTATTTTATGATTCATTTTTCCCATATAAATCTTTTTCGTGATGTAATAGTGAATCATATTTAGATTATTACTCCATAATTTTTTAGTCCGGGAAGCATTAGAACTAATATTTCCAGGTTTAAAAGGTTTTTCAATTACGAATTATTAACAAGGTTCAAAGATGCTCGCACCATTATTAACTCCTGAAATCTCTGAATTGATCAAAAACAAAGATTGGAAAACGTTAAAAAACATTTTATCGGGATGGCCCGCCCCTGACGTTGCTGATATTATACAAAGCCTGGACGACAAGGACATGCTTTTACTGTACCGTTTCTTGCCTATTGAACAAGCTTCTGAGGTCTTCGCTGAACTGGAATCTCATAATCAGGAGTTAGTTCTCAATACACTGAACGACGATCGGCTTAAAGAGATTTTCATGGAATTATCTGTGGATGATCGTACCGAGTTGATGGAAGAATTGCCAGGTGAATTGACGCAAAAAATACTGAACCTCTTTACGAATACCGAGAGAGGTGAATTGATGGCTTATCTTGGTTATCCGGAATACAGTGTCGGACGACTGGTGACGCCTGATTACGTTGCTGTTAAATCGGATTGGAATGTTGAACGGGCTATAAGACATATACGTCGCCGGGGACGTGATGCCGAGACGATCAACGTTGTTTATATTGTTGATGCGAGATGGAAATTATTAGATGATATTCCTATTAGACGATTTATACTTGCTGACCCCGAAGAGAGAGTGGAAAATCTTATGGATGGCCATTATATATCCATTCCTGCTACCGATGATCAGGAACAATCATACAACCTTATGAAACGCTATGATTTGAATATCTTGCCGGTAGTCGATTCCACCAATACACTCATTGGCATTGTTACGATTGACGATATCATTGATGTAATGGAAGAAGAGGTAACCGAAGACTTTCAGAAATCATCAGCAATAAGTCCTTTTGAGACCAGTTATATTTCGACATCTCCTTTTCTTTTATATCGTAAGAGAGTCGGCTGGTTACTCATACTTCTTTTAGCGGACTTTCTTTCATCCAGTGTGATCGCACATTTTCAGGGTGAGTTGCAAGCCGTTATAGCTTTAACTTTTTTTATACCTGTCCTTATTGATAGTGGCGGGAATACATCGTCGCAATCATCTACACTTATTATACGTGCCATTGCAATCGGCGAATTGTCGCTGGGTAAATGGTTTAAAGTAATACAAAAAGAGCTGGTTACCGGTTTACTATTAGGTATAACACTTGGCGCTGCACTCTATGCACGTAGTTTCTTCTGGAAAGGCGGTCCTGAGATAGGAATGGTAGTAGGAATATCAATGATTTGTATCATCCTGTGGGCCAATATATTGGGAAGTCTATTACCTATCGTTCTAACAAAATTAAAACTGGACCCGGCTGTAATTAGCAGCCCGTTATTGACAACCGTTGTCGACTCCACCGGTCTGATAATTTATTTTTCTGTTGCAAACGTATTACTCCATATACACTGAAGGAATTCTTAAATTGTGGGATCTTCAGGATGATTTTCTAATTCGATTTGATTTGATAATTCACCTGTAAACAAGGCAGTATTCCACTTGTATTTCTTGTTTTGCGGATGCTGACGAACCGGGCATTCTTTCATACTGCATATGTGGCAACATTCCGGTATGCAAGGTTCCGTGTGAACAATCACTTCAACCGGTTCTTCAAATGCATTTTGCATGATGTCATGTATCTCATGTTCCGCCGTGTGAACATCTTTAAGCGACCAGTAATATGGCATTATCAAGTGCAGATCGATAAATAAATCGGCGCCACTATACCAGGCTCTTAGCCTATGGGGCGCTATCCATTCTGGATGGCGATTATTATTGAGTAATTTAACGATCTTATTTAACGTTTCCGGATCAGCTGAATCCATAAGCCGGGCTATGGACTCTTTGATCAGTCCATAAGAATGCCAGGAAATTTGAAATCCTATTATTCCGGCAGTAAGTGGATCTAACCACCATATTCCGGTTAACTTAACAAGAAAAAGCCCCACAATAACTCCCAGACTGGTATAAGCGTCACTTAAAACATGATAACCACTGGCTCTGAGAGTAGCCGATTTAGTTTGTTTGCCCTTCTTAATTAAATAAAGCCCCAGTGCACCATTTACAATACCTGCAATCGTTATCAGCACTAATCCCAGTGTTAATTGAACGACCTCGGGTTTGAGCAGAAAACTTTCAACGGCTTTATAAATTATAATTACCCCGGCAATTCCAATTAGCAAGCCTTCAAAGCCGGATGAGAAAAATTCCACTTTACCATGTCCGTACGGATGCGTCTCATCAGCAGGACGTGCACTCATATGAATAGCGAAAAGAGCTGTTAAAGCCGTAACAACATTAACAATTGACTCAAGGGCATCCGAAAGAATAGCTGTAGAGTTAGTCAGGTAATATCCAAAAAACTTAATGAAGAGTAATAAAATACCTATTGCCAGTGTAAGGCGTCCGGCAAAAACACGACCTGATCTATCTAACCCATTTGTCTTTTGTTCTGCTAAATCCATTAAATATTATGGAGAAATTTTAAGGTATAATGCACAATAAATCTTGCATTGAGAACAATTTACAGCTTATTTCGGATTTCTTCATAATACAGTCAAAAAAAAAGATATCAATCCTCCACTATTGATACCCCTGAATAGCATAATTGAATGATAGTCAATCAATCAACCACTTTATCAATCCATTTCTGTAATAACTCATTTTCTTTTTTGATTGCTTCCTGATTAATTAATCCCCGCATTAAAGCTAATGTAACCGACCGTGTTCTCGGACTAAACATGTAGCCCCATTCTTCTGTTGAAAACTGTTCATCCGTAACCCCTAACTTTTTAAAAAGCGAAGACAGCCGGTTTTGGACTCCTCTTCGTGTTATGAAGCGCCTGTTGGCTATGGCATTATCTGATAATCCCAATGTTAAATCGACCAGCGTTTCATATTCTACATCTGTCAATCCCGTGTTTTTATCAAAAGTTGTGACTTTAAGCTTCCGAATTTTGGGGTCAATCCAGCACTGATCATATTCCAATATATATTGGATAGCATTCATAACCTGATCATCGAGTGCTGTTTTGATCAGGAAACCATAAACGGCATCTTCAGGAACAATTGAAAAAAGTTTCCGGACATATAATTCGTCAGAAAACTGACTCCAGAACAGAATTCTCAGGTTATTGTTATGTTCCCACGCCTCTCTTGCAACATCAATTCCCGATCTCGAATCTGATAACTGCAGATCAAAGATGCATAGATCAGGAGCTATATTGGATAAAATATTTAAGGCTTCCTGACTCGTAGATGCTTCAAAAATTTCGCCTGATCCATCCATGCTCCCCTGCATCAAATCTTTAATATATTGACGATGCAGGATATCATCATCCAGTATCAGTATTGTTTTATTTTGTAAATAAGACATAATGTCAAAATCAAATATGCTTTTATGGTGCGCTATTTTCACGACATTGAGATCTTAATATATTTACTTTCTTTATATATACACAGAAAAAACAGACCTCCTCCGGATATGCGGCCGAAGAAGGTCTTAATAGAATGCTCAAATTAGAGGTTCCCCCTGGACCTCTAACGTCATCTCTTGTTCCTCGTAGGAATAAAAGAAAGTGGATTAAACATCTACGATCACTCAACATGATCTGTGTTAAACATCGGGATTTGTAGCGCTTTCCAACAGGTGCAAATTATCTAAAACAATAACCCTATTTACACCTTTGCATACCGTTAATTTGCACACTATAAGATTACTGAGCATTAAATCCGATGTTTACTTTCTCAACTTTTGAACCAAATTGACGCCGTCCCGAATGGTCAAAAATACATTCTCTACTCGTTCATCGTTCCTTATGATTTTATTTAGCTTATCGATCGACTGAGCCTTGCGGTCATCGGGTTGTAAAACGGTACCGCTCCACAATACATTATCAACTGCAAGGATACCACCCGTCCTGAGTTTCGGCATAAGAATCTCATAGTATGCGGGATAATTATCTTTATCAGCGTCCAAAAATATTACATCAAAATCATCATCCATTTTTGGTATCGTCTCTAAAGCCGGGCCCATAACGATCTCAATTTTTTTCCCATGGGGACTTTTGTCAAAATATTCTCTTGCAATCTTAGCGTACTTCTCGTTGGTATCACATGTTTTTAAAAGACCTTCGTCAGGTAATGCTTCAGCCATCGATAATGCTGAATAACCGGTGAACATACCAATTTCAAGTACCTTCATCGCCTTGCTAAGCCGAATGAGCATCTGTAACAAACGCCCCTCTACCCTTCCACTGAGCATTTGAGAGTATTTCAATCTCTTTTTAGTAGTTGAAACCAAATCACTTAAAACATCCGATTCCGGTGATGTATGTTTAAAAGCATATTGATCAATTTCCTTATTCACTAATTCCATAACTTCCTTGTATTACGATTTTATTTAGAATGAATTATTATTTTCTTTATATATAATCACTTAATTAGCAGTGCCCGTTGTCAGAAACCTTACTTAATAATAACGAATTCATACCAGCGGCTGAAAATCGTTTGTTCATTCGAATTTTTCGTATTTACGTAAAATGGCTTTTCAGGTACCGGTTCAAAAATGTTTGGTTATACCAGGATTATCAACCGGACATTGCTTCTCAATCGGTTTATTTTCTAAATCATACGAGCTGGTGGGATGGGTTGATACCTCTCATGTTAAATGAATATGTCTTTAAGCAAAAAGGACGGGCCATGATGGAAGATATTCAAATGCATAAATTCCATTTCTTTCGATATATAGGTGCCTTTTCGGTAAACAGGAATAATTCAAGAAAAACGATTAGTTCACTCCGTTACGCTCTCAAATCTGTTCAACGTAATGATGCCTGTTTATTCATCTATCCTGAGGGTAAAATTGTACCAGACCATGGACAAAAATTACATTTTGAAAAAGGAATCGGCTGGTTGCACAAAAATTGTCCCAATTGTGATTTTGTACCAATAGCTATAAATATAAATGTCCTTAAAAGCAGCAAACCTGAATTATATATCAAAATTGGCCAACCGGTAGATTTCGTTCGTTCACTATCTACAGAACAACAGACAAAAAAATTACAGGAATCACTTCAGGAATTACTTAATAATCTCCACCGTGAGATTGAATCGGAGGATTATTACAACACCTATAAAAAATTTCTTTAAGATGGACCTGCGTAGTTTACAACCAATAACATTTCTACGTATCAGTACCTCTCATTTCCGGTTCACTCAGATCCTAAGTTATCCTTACATAAAATCACTTATAAATTAACATTTAAATCTAAACACTTCTTTGTGTTTTTGGAATTATACACTCTGTGACTTATACATCGTCACCATGTCCACTTGTATAACCTTGCAATTCGCTGAACGGGATGAGGTCTTTTATTAACATACCGGTATCTCATATTCACAAATGGCCAAAATAACTTATTACCAATTCGTTCCGGTTTTATATATTCCGCTATTCCGCTGGCACGTTCGATTATGGAAGTGCCCGGTAGTTGGGCCACAGCTTCCGCAATAAAGCGTTGATAATAAGGTCCCGAATCAATAGAAGTTGTTAAATAGATATCTATTGTCGATTTATTATCTCCTGGTTTACAAAATGATAAACGCCGCGCGGAATAAAGCAGAAAAGGATTAAAAGCAAAATCACTCTGCTTTGTTTGCATATACAAGTGACTGGCTCTCCCATCCACATCATCTATCCACCATCCTTGAATTTTTTCATTATCACGAACATCAGTGATATAACAAATGAATGTTCCCTTAGAGAAATGAAAACGGCCCCAATACCATTCATGTGCTTTAATCAGCGGACTAAAACCACAATTGTGATCGTGATATCCTGTACCCTTAAATAAAATTCCGTGCTCTTCTCCGGACTCAGTGATATTCACATCTCCTTCAACTACAGCTTTAGGTTGAATCAGGTACCAATTATGACCTTTATGCTTCTCGCCTTCACTGTTATATACCGACTCATCATATACAGGGCTTCGAAACGCTATATTAGCCTGTATTCGATTACCGCAAGGCAGCGATTCGCTTAACGTCAAATCATAAACAATACTATTATTTTCTTTTCTGGCGTTGCATTCATTATCACCAATTTTGATAAAAATATCTGTTGATGAAAATGAACAATCCGATGAATCGAACTCACTTAAACTGTAATAGATAGGTTTTTCCGCATCATAAACACAGATACTAATACCCGGATGTTTTACCGCCAGTGCCCTATTTGAATTGGAATTTTGAGTATAGGCATTAATGTAATCGGGAGAAAAAGGCACCCCATCATAAAATATAATTACGAATCGATAACGACCGGTATCGTCCTCAGCGTCAAAATACCACCATTCAAAGGAACCAGGTTGCTGCTTTAAATGTTGATGATCTTCCGGATATGGGTTAAGTAATTTCATGCCATAAAAATAATTAATAATCTTTTATTTATTATGACCTATATAACTGTTAGCCCTATGATTTACAATTTATGCTATACATCTTACTTATTTGTCTGATCATTTCAATAATCATTACCGGCATTCTGATCCGTAATTATTTTACTTTTGAGCCACTTGTCGACACAACAAATACGTTAATAAATGACACTCTTTTAAGTGTTTGCATTCCAGCTCGTAACGAAGAAAAGAATCTATCCAGGTGTCTGCATTCCATCCTGTTTCAAAATTATAAAAAAATCGAAATCTGTGTAATGGACGATCATTCCGATGATAAAACATGGCATATAATGAACGAATATCAAACCCAATACCCGGATAAAGTGCGGATATTCAAGAGTTCTCCCAAACCAGACGGCTGGTTGGGAAAATCGTGGGCATGTCATCAGTTATCAAAACAAGCCAAAGGTGATTACTTTATTTTTATCGATGCTGATACATGGATGGATCAGGGTGTTCTGATTGCCACGATACAACAATTCAAAAAATATAAACTTGATAGTCTGACTGTCTGGCCGCAACAAATAACAAAATCTTTCTGGGAAAAAGTGCTGATTCCCATGTTATATTATGTGCTATTAGGATTTTTGATAACAGATTATGTAACAAATATACCTAAATGGATCCCTGCTTTTCTCAGAAAATATATATCCCCTCTCTTTGCAGCTGCTAATGGACAGTTCATTGCATT
>DATFMH010000074.1:0-10648 GCA_035267045.1 Balneolales bacterium | reverse complement strand
CAACTGCGAGTGTCATCGCAGCCAAGCCCTTGGTGGCCGACCAGATGATAACCATGGTGTCCTCTTCCCAAGGTTCGCCGGTCTCCTTATTCCGAACGCCTCCCCACAGGTCGACAACCTTCTCGCCTCGATAGTACACGCAGCAGGCGCCACCCAGCTCGTGCCGGCGATTGAAATTCTCAGCGAATGCTTCACGCACGGCTTCAAAACGTTTGCTCACATGTCCCTCAATTTGGTGGCTTTGGGTTGGTTCCTTGAGTTTTAGCATGATAAACCCCTCCGATGTTTTAGACTATTATATTATTACTTTTACAGCCTGGCTTATGCAAGGAGATTTCTAAGAGACACGTAGGGATTTTCCATTTAAATATTGAATCCTCACATGTCCTTTTGCAACAAAATTTTTGAAAGACAAATATTATGATCTCCACTTTGGGTTGCTTATCTGATAATGGAATACTCTATGAATGTGCCCTGGATAGTTATTATATCTCTCATCGGATCGACTGTAAGGATTAAGATTCTTAAGTATTTCATCGCCGAATGGAAAAATGGAGACAATAATAAGCGTGAACACATTTTTAAAACGAATTCATTCTGTTAACGCCAATGTGGATGAGAATGGCACAGGCATGATTGAAATACAGTATATAGCCGATAAACAGCTGGAAAAAAACTGGCACAAAATAAGAAAGTGCGAACCCGAAAATGTTCAGGTTCGCACTGCAGGTTTAACTGGCTCCCCGGGTAGGACTCGAACCTACAACCCTGCGGTTAACAGCCGCATGCTCTGCCATTGAGCTACCGAGGAATGGCTTCATTTGAAATCAAAATCAAATTGTCAATAAACTGTTTTTATCTCGAACCTGCATCCCGAAATCTTTCGGGATGACTACCGTTCCCGACTTCGGCCGGGATGAACTACCGATGAAAGACAGTTAAAAAAAACGTTGCTTTCACAACGAGACACAAATATAAGGCATCAGGTATACTTTTGTCAATAAAAAATTCACTTTTTATAAAATACTTTTTCCAGTATTAATCCTTTTGCCGGAGCTGTCGGACCAACTGATTTTCTATCAGGTTTAAAAACCAATGATTTAAAAGAATCGACAGACCGTTTACCCAGGCCGACATCCACCATCGTCCCTGTCAAACTTCGAACCATATGATGCAAAAATCGATTGGCTTTTATTCGATAAATTAACATACCGTCACCCGTGGAAACAATCTCTGACAAACTAACTTCACAGTTCGTGTGATTAACATCCGGATTATGTTTGCAAAAACTCTCAAAATCATGTGTTCCCTTAATCATTTCAGCACATTCCCGCATACGCCCCGGATCTAATTCAAAATAGCGTTCCCATGCCCAACGCCTGCGTAAAGGTGACGGACGAGTAACGATCTGATAACGATACTGCCTGGCTATACCATCAAATCGTGCATGAAAATGCTCATCCACTTTTTCCAGGTCCCACGCCGCTATATCTTTGGGTAACACACCCCACAGGCTTTTAAGCAAGCTCTTCTTATCCAGTTCCCCGTCGAAATCGAAATGCACTACTTGCCCTTCCGCATGAACCCCGCTGTCGGTGCGCCCGGATCCTACAACCGGTATAGGTTTTCTTAGAATTTGGGCTAATGCCTTTTCCAAAGCATCCTGAATGGTTGGATCAGTAGGTTGTGTCTGCCAACCGGCATAATGAGTCCCTTCGTATTCAAGCGTTAATTTATAACGAGGCATGTATTTTATAATGAAAAATCGAGATTCGCCATTATAGCATGTGAACCGGTTTGATTATTCACAGGCATCGAAAAACTGACCGCGGGCATGTGTGCATCCATCTTACGTGCCCGTAAATAGGCACTCAACCCACTGATAAGCCGGTTCGCCACCATAAGTGTTATAAGAGTAGGTAATTGCTGATGCGTCCGGTCATAGTTGTTTTTCATATCCAGATAATGCAACCTGTCCTGCTCCGATTTCCACTTCCAATAATATTGCTGAGTTTCAGGGTATAGTTCTCCCCAGTTCCGTGCCCTTTCCTGAAATTGATTATAGGCATCGCGGGAACGAAACTCACCGACATTCAATTGGAATGACCGGTCACGATTACGAATATCAGTACCGGAATAAGTCTGAGCATAGGTAAACATATTATTATGCAAATGATCAGTGTACGATCGTAACCCGATATAAGAGATGATCAGTATAGCATCAGCAGCCATATGATATTTACCGCGATTCCAGTGATGCTTGTTGACGTAATAATGTCCCCAACCGGGTAAAACAAGCGACTTTAGAAAAGCTATTTTAGGATTAGGTTTTCGGACCTGGCTCGTAGCATCATTGGATTGAGCCTGAACATAATTTTGACCTGAGATCATTATTCCCAGTGTTATAATTATGATCAATCCTCTAATAATAATTTTACGAGACATCAAATGATTTAACTCACAATTTTATGATGATTTTGCAGCCTTCATTCGTTCCGTTCGTCTTTTATCGTCAGCCCAGCGGCGTAAAATAGAAATTGAAAAACCGATCATCAGTATAAATATTCCCGCCCAAACCAATGATACAAAAGGCTTACGTTCGGCAACGACCACAACCCAGGCGTCCTGATCATTCTGTGCCGTATTTTTCAATCCGGAAACACTTAATTGAATTTCATCAGACATTGGTTTCACATTAGAAAACTGTACTGCAAAGTTCCAGTCATTTAATGCAACTGGTGGTGAATAAGACAATTTTTTACCTTTTTTCTGTACTACGGCAAATAACGGCGATATACTTTTAGTGGCCCCTGTACTGTCCTCTTTAATATTAATGAGGGCATGGACACCTATGACTGAACTATCGGGTAGTTCACTATCACTGGCCTTCTTAAACTTGGTAAATGTAAAAGTATAACCATCAATGGTTTTACTTTGTCCGCGATGAAATTTAAAGCTGACAATATCCGATTTCTTACCATTATTATCTTGTGTAGAGCTTTCGTTTTGCCCTGCATTTTTTACACGCTCCGTTACGTTCTCAACTTTCGGATTATTCTTCAACTCATCATTAATGTTCTGAACGTATGAACTGCCACCTACATATAAATAGATATCATGAAATAAACCGGCTTTGACCTGAGGACTTACCGACCAATTGATCTTATTTGCAGTTGAGGTCGTCAACATCGGGTAAACAACCGGATGCATCAGGAATGTTTTACCATTCTTATACTGGAATTTAATAGTATACTTTTGTTGTCCCGGACGGGCGGCATTATCCATTTTCATATTGACAAAAGTCGCCGTAAGATTTTTATCGATCTTTTTGGGCTGTCCTTTGTCAAGTTGAAAGAAATTAACCTGTTTCATGACAGTGGTTCCATCCTTATTTACCACTTTGCCATGTTTCACAGCATTATTATAAGCCCGGGTCTCCGGATCCAATAGATTTGTTTGATAAGCGGATGAAGCAAGGATCCCAATCAACATAACAGCAAACCCAATATGGGTAATGGCACCCCCAATCAATTTTGGCTGCTTTTTATATAGTCGTATAATGATAAATGCATTGCCGACAACTCCAAAATAACCGGCAAAGACATATATCATATAGGCGATGTCGTGTATATTTCCGAGTATGATTGTTGCAATGGCAAGTATAGAGGATATAACTAATGGTCCTAATAACGCTTCTGAAAGTGATTCCGCATCATATTTTTTCCACCATACATACTGGCCAATGACACTCAGTATGGCAATGGCTATTGCCAGAGGCATAGTCCAATTATTATAAAAACTCTTGGGTGGTGGTGTCGGATGACTAACAAACAATTTCCCAATAACCGGTGAGCTGGTACCGAGAATAATAACCAATCCTGAAAGGAAAATGACCATGGCACCGGTAAAGACAACAAAATCACGACTCAGTAGACGGCTTGTTCCATCCGATTTAGGTAAGTCTTTCCAACGATAAAAAAACATTCCTAATGCTACTAAGGTAACAGCTAACAGGAAGAATACTAATTGATCATATAAACCCAGATCTACAAAACTGTGGACTGAAGAGTCGCCTAAAACGCCGGAGCGCGTAAGAAAAGATTCGTAAGCTACCGCTATAAAAGTAAAGAGGGAAAAAAGTATGGACGTTTTTTTAGGTTTGTCTTTACCTCTTTGTACCAGCATAGCATGCAAAGCGGCGACACCAACAAGCCACGGTACAAATGAAGCATTCTCAACTGGATCCCAGGCCCAATATCCACCAAACGACAACGTAACATAAGCCCAATATCCACCCAGAAAAATAGCTGTGATCAGGCAAAGATTAGCTCCAATTGTCCATGGTAACACGGGCTTAATCCATTCGGTGTATTTACGTTTCCATAACGCCGCCATGGCATAGGAAAAAGGTACTGTCATCATCGCAAAACCGAAAAATAAAATCGGTGGGTGAATTAAAATCCACGGACTTTTAAGCAAATCATTCAGGCCATTACCGTCAGCAGGCACAAAATCGGGATGGGCTTTCAAGAAGGGTGCATTGGGCATAGCTTCCGACAAAGTTCGGAAAGGTGAAGCCCCGATGTGAACCGGGCCGATACTAAAACCGAGTAACATTGAAAGCAAAAACACCTCTATCAATGTCACGAATAACATGACCGGTGCGCGAAATTCATCATCTGTCCATTTTATCAAAGCCCAGCCAATTAATGCCGTCCACATGATCCACAGTAAAAAACTTCCAGTCTGGCCGCTGTAAAAAGCCGCCATTAAATATCTTTTCTGAAGATTCAGGCTGGTGTGGTCGTAAACATAATAATATTGGAACTGGTGGGTAAATATCAGGTAGATCAATAATCCTGATACGGCAACTACCATCAATCCCATCAGGGCAAATAAACGATGGGCGTTTTTTTCCAGTTTTAGATTTAACTGATTTTTAGCAGCTTTATAGTACGTGAATAATGCGGCAAGAGATATTACAAAAGCCGATATGATTAAAATCTTACCTATTTGGCCAATCATCAATTTTTCTTAGGTCCTCTTGATTTCAGGTTACTACCGTCAGCATTATATTTCGACGGACACTTCATAAGTATCTCATCGGCATAAAAGGTATTGTCTTTTAGCTGCCCCACAACAACTAAACGCTTAGCCTGGTCAAAATTATTTGGCTCGGGTTTAGGATAAACAACTTTTTTTTCATTGCCTTTTAAATCCTTCATATAGAAGGTAAAGGTCTTCGTTTTGTATGAAAAACCAGATGGTTTGCTATTATCCCAATCTCCTACAACATGCACATTCGAAGAATTACTCTGGGTTGAAGCCTGAGCGAAATCCATATAAGTGCTGATGCTGTTACCAAAATTATAGAACAGCAAGGAAGTGAAACCGGCAATAAAGATAACGCCTACTATAACTTTGGGTTTCATGACTCTCCTGTTTGAGTTATACTATTTTCTTTTTCCATTTTTTTCTCAAGAGATCCTACCTTCTTATCAACGCGGATAATGAAAAATAACAATATAAACCATATTATCAGAGTAACTCCCAAGACTATAAATATCAAATCGTGTGATGCCATATCCTGAATGATTGTACTGGATGAACTCATGTTACTGGCAGCATGCCATTTCTGGTCATATGCTTTCGTCAAGGTGTCAACGACAGCTGCTGTGTCTTGTTGTATGATATTCGTGATCATATATCTTTTTCTAATTCAAACTGTATTTTTCTGTAACGGAATACAATATCCATTAACCATAATGCCAATCCGATAAAACCTATCACCGCCGGATAAAATATAAGCCGTAAAGATGCTGATGTAATCTGATCGAATGCCGGATTACCATTTGCACCCGGATGAAGGCTGGGTAACTGCCTTGGAATGATATATAATAAAAAAGGCATTGTACAAGCCGCAAAAATGTTATATACGGCTGATAATTTTGCTCTCTTTTCCGGATCATCAAAAGCTGACCGTAATATGAAATAAGCCACATAAATTGTAAGTGCAAGAGCGGCCAGGTTCATCTTAGGCTCCGAAAAAGTCCACCAGGTCCCCCAGGTGAAACGTGCCCACAACGATCCGGTTATCAAACCGCACAAACCGAAAACCACTCCAACCTGATTAGCCGTTACGGCCTTCATATCCGTATAAGGATTTGGTTCGTTGAGATATTTAATACTGAACACTAAACCGATGACAAATGTTATAGACATAGTGAACCACATCGGTACGTGAAAAAACAAATTACGGGCCGACTGTTTCAGAATGGGAATTTCAGGTATGTGAATGAGAAATCCACAAATTAAAACGATTGTTAGCCAAACAGCTACTCCATATTTCCAGAGTTTCACAGCCTAAAATGATTTTAAGGATGAATGTAATGAGACAAATACGATTTCTAATAAAGTATCTTTAAACTTTAGTTAACAAATATACTAAATTACGAGGTAAAATCGGTAATATTTCATGAACTAATTTTTATATAAACATTCTTCATAATCTTGATTCTTTTTTGTGGCAATAATTCATTTATTTAGCCCTAATCCTGTAATCGATACATTTTTACTATGAGATCAGAAGAAAAAATATATACCCTTAAACCAGAGTGGAAATATAACCTGTTACCCTATATTTTCTCAATCATACTTCTACCGGTATTCGGATTGGGTATTATTGTCTATTGGTACTATAAAAAGCGAATAGACCGCAAGGAATATCAGATTTCAAACGATAAGGTGACCGAGATCGATAATGGAGATATTCAATCGATCGCCATTATGGAAATTGAAGCATTATCCGTTACACGGACCTGGTCTGAACAAAAAGGCAGCCTTGGGACCTTGCATATCAGTGGAGCCGGTAAACATATTGCTCTCCTTGGTATCGATAGAGTTGAAGACATACAAGACGCTCTCGAAATGGCTATTGCCAATGAAAAACTAAGGCAAAGCCAGGAAGACAAATCAAAAAGCGACTATCCGGATGTAAAAGTGGGCGGACTGGAACAGATGAATAATCTTGTTGGATTATGGCAACAAGGGTTAATAAGTAATGAGGATTTTGAAAAAGAGAAGGATAAATTTTCTTCTTAATCATTTAATTATGTAAAAAAACGAATTAGATTCTCTTTTTTTATTTTCCTGCTTTACTCCAATCTTATGAGATCTTAGCTTAGACCGATATTATTACTGTAAATAATGTGTTCTAATAAGCGGTCTCAGATGAATAAAATATTCCAAATATTTGCCATAACCCTGGCTACGGTTTGCTGTCTACAAAACGACGCATCAGCTCAAAAAATAACCAATCCACCTACAGCAGCTATACGTCCGTTTATTATTAATGCGCACAAAGAGCCACCGTTGTCGTTACAGCAAAAGATTTCACTGCTGAGAAAGAAAGTTAAATACGTTTTCATTATTTACCAGGAAAACCGGTCATTTGATCATTACTTTGGAACTTTTCCGGGTGTTGACGGACTGTTTTCACACTCTCCCCAAAAAACAGCCGGGTTTTATCAAACATTGATTGATACCAACGGTCGGACAACAACTATTCACCCTTTTCGTATCGGACCCGATCAATACGCTTCGGATACCGATGATATCGATCATGCTCATTCCATGATCGTGAAAAAAATGCATATTGTGAACGGACAGCCCCACATGGATCATTTTGCAATTACGGAGGAGAAAAAATATTCCCCAACCGGTAACCCTTCTTTGAAAGCCAAACAATTCGGGGAATTGGCCATGGCTTATGTGGACGGTAATACCATTCCTTTGTTGTGGCGTTATGCCAATCGCTTTATTTTATTCGATCATATTTTTCAGGAGATGGCCGGCCCCTCCACACCAGGAAATCTCTCTATTATAGCTGCTCAGTCGGGTGTAACAGAATGGGTATTACATCCTGATCTAACCTATAAAGGCAATGGAGATCATGGCAACGGCGTACCTGTGCTGGATGATCCGGATCCGTTCTGGGGATCACCAGCCGACACTTCGATCAAAAGCGAACGTCCTCCAGTAAATCCTCATGATTTTCGTAATGGCAAGGTTAATCCTTCACGAATTGAAAAGAATCTCACATTTGCCAGTCTGCCTCTAACCTTACAAGGGCAAACTTTACACAAAATTAGTGAGAAGGATGAAGCACCTGATGAAGATCTATCCGATGTTAGTAAAGATATTGCGGATATAACCAATTCCGGGAAAAATACCGTGGACTGGGGTTGGTATGAAGAAGGTTACGATCATGAACCGACCGATGACGACCTGGGGCCGACAGATGCAGAAGGAACACACGCATCATACATCACCCATCACAACGGCCCTCAATATTTCGGATATATTTCCAATAATCCCGATATGAGAGCCCATCTACATGGATTGGAAGATTTTTATCAAGACGTACGTCATCATAAATTAGCACAAAACGGCGGCGTATATTATATCAAAGGCGGATATAAAAATATTCTTAATCTTAAGCCCGTTGATCCCGATCCAAGAGTTCAAAAGAATTTTTGGGGTGATGATGATCATCCTGCCTATTCGGATGCTCAAATCAGTGAAGCTCATGTAGCAGAAACAGTTAATGCCATAGCCCAAAGCCCCTACTGGAAAAATTGTGCCATCATTATAACCTGGGATGATTCGGAAGGTGATTACGATCATGTTCCCCCGCCTGTACGTGTTCATGGTCCCGATGGAAGTGAAATCAGCGATGGTCCCAGAGTGCCCTTAATCATGATTTCTCCATATGCCAAAGTTCATCAAATTTCTCATGTAACGGGTAATCACGCTTCTGTCGTAAAATTTATAGATACGATATTCAATCTTAAACCTTTGGCCGAACTTCCCAATGAAATGCATGCCCGTGAATTGGGTAAAAAACATTACGGACAAAAATATTTAGGTCCACAAGATGCCCTGACTCCTGATATTGGAAACTTGTTAACCGCTTTTGATAATGCCCGGTTACGCGGAATAGCCAGACATCTGCCCCCTTCATATGCCCTGATACCGGAGAAATTGATTCATAATCTTCCTCAGAATACCAGATACGGTAATAAGGATCTTGGTATCATTCCGGTAGATAAACAACTGGGTATCAAAAACATAATTCCACCCGATTTTAACCCGCGACCAAGAACAACACCGACAATAACACAAAATTAAATCGCGTTACTTTGAGTTAAGGTAATTATATCCATTAACCCGCAACAGACGTTAGAAGATAAATAATGTGAATGTTGAATTTCACAAATCACTTTCTTCTTTCATACCACTGGTGTTCTTTTTCATCTTTGCATATTGCTGTGGTGTCATGCTTTTCATCCTTTCCAGAAATGCAATAATTGCCTCAATTTTCTGATCTGAATGGGTCTTGCCAAATGATGGCATTCCAGTACTCTTAATACCGTTTTTCACAACCCAAAACAATTCTTGAGGTGGCAATTCTTTTGCCGATTCTGTTAAGTCGGGGGCTTTGGGGAAAAGTCCCTGTCCTGCTTCCGAGCGTTTAACTCCCGGCGCGCCATGGCAACCGACACACATTTCGTTGTAATGATCAAAACCATGGGCAATCAAGGTACTGTCACTCAAATCAGGCATTTTTATATTTTTAGCATGATGCTCTACGGAATTATCACTGGTTGTACTAAAGACCCATTGTACAATGCCGGGATCCGGAGATAAGACTGAAACATTATATAGTCCTGAAAATATGAATCCAATAAAGATTATAATCTCCACTAATATTGTTACTACGACTGTTTTTACGGTTTTCATTCTATCACCTTAATAATTTGACCATTCGTTTTCCAAAAATTCCACTAAGTAATTATTATATATGGACCCTCAGGACGTATCACTTAATTGTTCATTTTAATTATTGTTACAATATACTACATAGTGAACGTTCAATCCTGTCTTTATAACAAATGATATACCACGATATTATGCCAGATATGAAAGTATATTAATATCAATAAACGTAATCCAAATTCTAACCGTTACATCAGCCATCGCTATGCAAACTAAATTCCGTACCTCTTAAACGTTGTAGTTATATTAAATACTCTAACATTAAGATCCCGGATCAATCCCGTGAAGACTTGTTGATAGCCGATGATTGCTGATAATTCGCTATTTCTACCCACCAAATATACCTCGGCACAAAGCATAAAAGTTAAGACGGTTGAGAGTCAGCCGGTTATGTTAGTAATAAATTACTTCACATTACACAAACTTATCTATTTTCCTGCCATTCATTTGACACCGGTACTTCCGAAACCACCATCTCCCCTGTTTGTTTCAGGCAATGCTTCCACCTCATGTATATCGACTTGGACAACCGGTGCTATTATCAATTGGGCTATTCGGTCGCCATGATTCACAATAAATGTCTCGTGCCCATGATTTATGGCTATGACTTTAACCTCTCCCCGATAATCAGCATCTATAGTCCCGGGACTATTCAACATGGTTATACCATTTCGAATGGCCAACCCGCTTCTGGGTCTTATTTGGGCTTCATAACCCTCCGGCACAGCAATTTTTATACCGGTTGAAATAAGGGTTCTCTCACCGGGTTTAAGCGAGATTGGTTCATCAAGAGCAGCACGAATGTCCATAC